>NZ_JBFAMU010000461.1:0-3956 GCF_040656655.1 Micromonospora sp. NPDC049799 | reverse complement strand
ACGCCTTGTAGAAGCCGTCAGGCTCCGAGCTGCCAGACTCCCATCTCTTCCAGTTCCGTAGGAGCGTGCTGTCAGCGGGTAGCTGCTCGGCCGCAAGCATTCGCATCGCTCGCACGGCCTCGCCTTGGGACCACCCACGCGCAGTGCGCTTGGCCCTGAGTCGGGACGCCAGCGGCCTCCGCGCGCAGCTCGGCGGCGTGCGTACGGTGGACGCTGAGCAGGTACTCGGGGTCGGTGGTGAACATCTCGGGCTCCTCGCGGTCGTCGTTCTCTGCCGACACCGACTCTCCGCGCGAAGGTGCCCACCCGGCATGGGTGCGCTGCCTGATCTTCGTACGCCGCACCTCCTTACCGGCCACGCCGGGAGGGCGTACGGCGGCGTAAGGTACTCAGCCGCCCGCGGATCACCCGGCGCGCGGGGCACCACTAGACTCTGGGTCATGGCAAAGCCCCAGGAGAAGGTCTCGTTCGGCCAGCGGCTGAAGCAGATCGGGATGGTGTTCCGGTTCACCGCCAAGCAGGACAGGTGGTTCGCGCCCCTGGCCTTCGCCGCGGTGGTCATCCCGCTCGCGCTCACCGTGGTCGCGTTCCTCGCCTGGGGCTGGATCTGGATCCCGCTGGGCATCCTGATCACGCTGCTCTGCCTGCTGATCGTGCTCAACCTGCGGTCGAACCGGGCGATGATGAACGCCGCGGAGGGGCAACCCGGCGCGGCGGCGCAGATCATGGAGAACATGCGCGGCGACTGGCGGGTCACCCCCGCCGTCACCTCCACCACCCAGATGGACATGGTGCACCTGGTCATCGGCCGGCCCGGGGTGATCCTGCTGGCCGAGGGCAACCCGCAGCGGGTGCGCGGCCTGCTCGGTCAGGAGAAGCGCCGGCTCGCCAAGGTGATCGGCAACGCCCCGCTGCACGACTACGTGATCGGCACCGAGGAGGGTCAGCTGCCCATCCGGAAGCTGCGGATGACTCTCATGCGGCTGCCCCGCAGCCTCAGCGGCAAGGACGTCAACTCCCTCGACAAGCGGCTGAAGGCCCTCACCGCCCGCCCGCAGCTGCCGAAGGGCGCGATCCCGAAGAACATGCGGCCGCCGCGCGGCGCGTTCCGCCAGTCGCGGGGCCGCTGACCCCGCAGACGTACGCACGAGAGCCGGGCCCCGCAAGCGGGGCCCGGCTCTCTCCGTCCCGCCGTCCCGCCCTGCCGCCCCCGCGTGATCACGCCCCGCCGACCCGCATGATCACGCTCGAACATGGAAGTAGTGGCCTCCACACTTCGAGGCCACTACTTCATGGTTCGAGCGCGATCTTGCGCGGGCGACGGGGACGGGGAGTGTCAGGCGGCGCGGCGGGGGGCGTCGACCATCACCGAGCCGGTGAGGCGGTCGTGCAGGCCGCGACGCTTGTCGTCCATCAGCAGAGCGGGCACGACCAGCGCCAGCAGCAGGCCGCGCAGCAGGCCACGGATCACGCCGATGCGGCCGCCGTCGGTCCACGAGACGCAGCGGACCTTCGTGATGTACATGCCGGGGGTCTGCGCGAAGAGGCCGAGGAAGAAGCCGTACTCCAGGATCAGCACCAGGACCGGGGCCCAGCCGTCGGTGACCGGGTCGGCGAAGCCACGCGCGACGAGCAGGCAGAGCACCCAGTCGATGATCAGCGCGCCGAACCGCCGGCCCAGGGTGGGCGGCGTGAAGGTCGGGTCCGAGGCGGGCGGTCGGGGGCGTTCCTGCGGCGTGGTCACAGCGGTCAAGGGTATCCAGGGCGCCGGGACGCCCGGGAACAGGAGTGGAGGATGCGCGTTCGCTCCGGGTGCGGCCGTGCCGAGGACGCAAAAAGGGGCCAAACGGAGCAAGTATCTCTAGAATGGCACAGCCGGCGGCGTCCCGCCGGGCGGCCGGGACCGGCCAGAAGGGCGCGGATGACGCTCCGCGAGGGACGTAACACGGCAGAAACACTCAAGACACGGCCGGGCAACCGCCTGGCCATAGCGTCGCCAGGAGCCTAGCCACCCGTGGACGTGCCAGGAGGACGTGTGTTCGCCAATTCCGAGGAACTCCTGCGATACCTCAAGAACGAGGACGTGAAGTTCGTCGACGTACGTTTCTGTGACCTGCCCGGCGTGATGCAGCACTTCAACATGCCGGTCGAGTCCGTCGACGACGCTCTCCTCACCGAGGGCCTCGCCTTCGACGGCTCCTCGATCCGCGGTTTCCAGGCGATCCACGAGTCGGACATGCTCCTGCTCCCGGACGTCGCCACCGCGTTCATCGACCCCTTCCGGGCCCAGAAGACCCTCGCCCTCAACTTCTTCATCCACGACCCGTTCACCCGTGAGGCGTACTCCCGGGACCCCCGGAACGTGGCCAAGAAGGCCGAGGCGTACCTCGCCGCCAGCGGCATCGCCGACACCGCCTACTTCGGTGCCGAGGCGGAGTTCTACATCTTCGACTCGATTCGCCACGAGACCTCGGCGCACCAGTCGTTCTACTACATCGACTCGATCGAGGGCGCGTGGAACACCGGCCGCGAGGAGCCGGGCGGCAACCGCGGTTACAAGACCGCCTACAAGGGCGGCTACTTCCCGGTGCCGCCGGTGGACCACTACGCCGACCTGCGCGACAGCATGGTCCGCCGCCTGGTCGACGCCGGGTTCACCGTGGAGCGCTCGCACCACGAGGTGGGCACCGCCGGCCAGTCGGAGATCAACTACAAGTTCTCCACCCTGCTGCACGCGGCCGACCAGCTCCAGCTCTTCAAGTACCTCATCAAGAACGAGGCCTGGAACGCCGGCAAGACCGCGACCTTCATGCCGAAGCCGCTCTTCGGCGACAACGGCTCCGGCATGCACACCCACCAGAGCCTGTGGCTGAACGGCGAGCCGCTGTTCTACGACGAGACCGGCTACGCCGGCCTGTCGGACACCGCCCGCTGGTACATCGGCGGTCTGCTGCACCACGCGCCGTCGCTGCTGGCCTTCACCAACCCGACGGTCAACTCGTACCGCCGCCTGGTGCCGGGCTACGAGGCGCCGGTCAACCTGGTCTACTCGCAGCGCAACCGCTCCGCCTGCACCCGCATCCCGGTGACGGGCAGCAACGCCAAGGCCAAGCGGGTCGAGTTCCGGGTGCCGGACCCGTCCAGCAACCCGTACCTCGCCTTCTCGGCGATGATGATGGCCGGCCTGGACGGCATCAAGAGCAAGATCGAGCCGCCGGCGCCGATCGACAAGGACCTGTACGACCTCCCGCCGGAGGAGTGGGGCGACGTCAAGCAGGTGCCGGGCTCGCTGTCGGCGGTGCTCGACTCCCTCGAGGCCGACCACGACTACCTGCTCGACGGTGGCGTCTTCACGCCCGACCTGATCTCGACCTGGGTCGAGTGGAAGCGGACCAACGAGGTCGACCCGGTGCGCCTGCGCCCGACCCCGCACGAGTTCGCCATGTACTTCGACTGCTGATCGAGCGGACGAGCACAGGAAGGCCCCGGGTCCGCCCGGGGCCTTCCCTGTTGGCGGGTCACTCGCGACCCGCCCGGTCGGTGGGACGTCCCGCTGACGGCCCACCGGCCTCCGGTCCCACCTGTGGGGCAGCTCGACAGCGGCTCAGTGCGCGTCGACGGTCGCGCGACGCAGGCGGGGTAGACCCCACACCGCCACGGCGATGACCAGGGCCGTCATCGCCACCGCACCCGGTGCCTTGGTCAGGCGCGCCAGGTTCGTGCCGTCGGGCAGCGCGAGGAAGGTCGCCACCGCGGCGGGCACCACGAACCACGTGGTGCGCCGGGCGGCGACGGCGAGCAGGGCCAGCGGCCAGGTCGCGTACCAGGGGTGGAAGACCGGGGCCAGCGCGACCGTGGCGGGAAGATGCTCCTGAACTCGGTCAGTGTGGGAGCATACCTGTTCACAATTATTTTGAAGGACACTCCCTGGCCCGCTGCCTTCAGGACCGCGTCTC
>NZ_JBFAMU010000460.1:0-3959 GCF_040656655.1 Micromonospora sp. NPDC049799 | reverse complement strand
CCGAGCGGGGCCGACCGGTCCGCCACCGAGGTGGCGCGTCGGATCGTCGACGAGGTGCGGATGACCCGCGACCTGCTCGACCGGCTCGGCGGGGCGGCGGCGGCCGACCCGCGTACGGTCAGCGGTCCGGTCACCTCGTTCGGGGCGCTGTCCCGGCAGAACCTGTCGATGAGCACCACCGTGTCGGCCGGGGAGGTCCTCGGTGCCGACTTGGCGCCCCGGGTCGCGACCTTCCTCGACCGGGTGGAGGTCGGCACGGACACGCCGGTCGTGGAGGCGCGCCACAAGCTCGACCGACACCTGGCCGGCCTGGGGGAGCGCACGCTCAGCCGGGCCGGGGACCCGGCGTTCCAGGACGCGCTGGCCGATCTCGTCGAAGCGGGGGAGCTGGTCTTCCCGTTCCCGCTGCCGACACCGCCGGCTCCCACCCCGGCCGCGGTCGACCCGGGCACCGCCGCCGATGTGGACGTGCACGGGCGCATCCGTCCGCTGGGCATCGGCGACCTCAAGGTGGTCAAGCAGACGCTGCTGGCGTACCAGCCGGGCGAGGTGGCGTACATCGAGAACGTGCTTGCCCGGGAGTCGAAGTCGCGGGTGCACCGGACGCTGCACCGCACCCAGGTCACGCTGGTCTCCTCGGAGGAGGAGACCCGGGTGTCCGAGCGGGACACCCAGTCGACCGACCGGTACGAGTTGAAGCGGGAAGCCGGCAACACCATCAAGGAGGACATGAGCGTCCGCGCGGGGCTGCAGGTGACCGCCTCGTACGGGCCGGTCGTCGCCACGGCCTCCGGCGACTTCGCGTACTCCACCTCCAAGGAGGAGAGCCAGAAGGCGTCGAGCACCTTCGCGCGGGAGGTGATCGAGCGGTCGGTCACGAAGGTCCAGGTCAAGACGCTCACGTCGCGGACGGCCACCACGACGGACGAGACGGAGGAGACGAGCACCCACGGCGTCGACAACACCGCCGGCGCCGAGCACGTCGTCGGGGTCTACCGCTGGGTGGACAAGCGGTACCGGGCCCAGGTCCACAACTACGGCTCCCGCCTGCTGCTCGAGTTCGTCGTTCCCGAGCCCGCCGCCTTCTACCGGGCGGCGCGCTCCGGCAGCCGCGTCGAGGTGGACGCGCAGCCGCCGGTGCCGTTCCTCAACGACCTGACCCCCTTCCTGCCCCGGCGCTACTGGAGCCGTCTGGCCGCCGACGACCTGAGCGAGGGCAACTACCAGCGGTACGCGGCCCGGTACGGCGCCACCGGGCTGACGCCCCCGCCCCCGGCGACGACCTACATCAGCACCTCGCTGATGAAGGACGGCCTTGACGAGGGCAAGTCGATCGCCATGACGAGCAAGGACTTCGTGGTGCCCGAGGGCTACACGCTGGAGTCGCACGAGATCGCCGTCTCGGTGCTCTGGACGAACTACCCGAAGCTCACGGTGCAGGTGGGCGGGCGGATCTACACCGTCGTCAACGACACCAGCGGGGGCAACGCCCGACTCGTCACCCGGCCGGCGGTGCCCGTCGGCGGTGGCGGAGGCACGCTGCCCGGCACGGCCACCGGGTCGGTCGCGGTCGGCGTGGCCGCGTACGACGTGCGGGCGTTCGCGCTGAACGTGCAGGGCGTGTGCCGTCGGGACGACGCCGCGTACGCCAAGTGGCAGCACCAGACGTACGACAAGATCCAGGCCGCGTACCAGGCACTCCAGACGGCGTACGACCAGAAGCTGGCCACGGCGAACCAGGCGGCGCGGGACGCGGCCGTGGTGGGTCAGAACCCGGCGCTCAACCGGCAGATCGAGCAGACGGAGCTGAAAAAGCTCTGCATCACGATGATGACCGGCCAGCACTTCGGGCAGTTCGGGGCCGTCACCGACCCGCCCGACGCCCCGACCCACCACCCCGAGGTCGACGTGTTCGAGGCGCTGCGCGAGGGACCGGTCGTGCAGTTCTTCGAGCAGGCCTTCGAGTGGGAGCAGATGACCTACCTGTTCTACCCGTACTTCTGGGGCAGCAAGCGGAAGTGGGTGCAGCTCACCGGTGTCGCGGACCCGGACCCGCTGTTCCAGCGGTTCCTCACCGCCGGTTCCTGCCGCGTCGTGGTGCCGGTGCCCATCGCGTACGTCGACGCGGTGCTCTACCTGTTGCAGTCCCGGGCCACCGACCTCGCCGACAAGGTGTGGGGCGGCGGTGACCCGCCCACTCTCGACTCCGACCTCTACGTCTCGCTCGCGGAGGAGTTCCGCAACCAGACCGACGACCTGGGTGGCGCCGTGCCGGAGGGCGAGCCCTGGGAGTTCACCCTGCCGACCACCCTCGTCTGGCTCCAGCCGGACGGCACCCTGCCCAGCTTCGTCTGAGCGGCACGCCATGGTGCGCTCCGCCCACGTCCGCCTCGGCGACGACGACTACCTCGACGAGGCCGAACGCCGCCGACGGTCCCGGGCCAAGCAGGAGGAGGTCCGCCGGCGCGGGCTGACACCGGACTGGTTCCTGGAGGCCCGGGGACGGCTCTGCCTGCCCGATCGGGGCGTACGGGTGGCGATCGTCGGAGCCGGCTTCGCCGGGCTGATGGCGGCCTGGTACCTCGACCGGTGCGGGGTGCAGGTCACCGTCTTCGAGGCGTCGAACCGGATCGGCGGCCGGGTGGTCACCGACCGCACGTTCGTCCGCCCCCACTACGTGGAGGCGGGAGCGGAGCTGATCGGGGAGAACCATCCTCTCTGGCTTGATCTGGCCGCCCGGTTCCACCTTCCACTCGAGGAGATCAGCGAGTATCCGGACGCCCGGCTCCGGTTCCAGGGCCGGGACCTCACCGCCGCCCAGCGGCAGCGGATGGACACCGAGGTCGCCCAGCTGCAACGCCGACTCGGCGCGCTCGCCGTCACCGTCAGCGAGACCGAGCCGTGGCTGGACCCGTCCGCGCCCGCCTGGGACCGGCTCTCGGTCGACCAGGGGCTCGCCCTGGCGCTGGGCGGCCGGCAGCCCGGCCCGCTCGCCCGGCAGTGGTTCGCCTTCACCCTCGGCAACGACAACTGCGCCCCGACCGGGCAGCAGAGCTTCCTCGGGTTGATCGGCTCGATCAGCGCCGCCCGGATGGGCAGCGACACGCCCGGCATGCGCGGGTACTGGCTCTCCACCGAGACGCACCGCTGCGTGGGCGGCAACGACCTGCTCGGCACCGCCCTCGCCGCCGACCTGCACCGGCGCGGGTTGATCCGCCTCGACACGGCGGTCACCGCCGTCCACATCGAGCCGGCTCTCGTGCCACCGGTCGCCGTCACCTTCCGGCAACGCCGGCCGGGCGGGCAGGCGACGAGCGGCGCCGCCCGGTTCGACCACGTCGTGCTCACCGCGCCGCCCACGGTCTGGAGCGGCCTGACCGTCACCCCACCGTTCCCCGCCGGTGGCCGGACGTTGACCCACGGGCCGGCGGTCAAGTTCATCACCCGCTATCCGACCCGGTTCTGGGAGCAGCAGCAGGCCCCGGAGCGGTACCCCGGAGCGCGGTGGGACGAGATGGGATCGCTGTGGGAGGGCACGGACAACCAGGGACCGAGGCACACACCGCCCCGGTCCGATCCGGCGCAGGGGCCGTTCGCCCTCTCCGTCTTCTCCGGCGGGCAGTACGTGCGGCGCCAGGCCGACTACCCGGGCAAGGTCGCCACGATGTTCCCGCACGGACAGCCCGCCGGGACGCTCTTCGTCAACTGGCCGGCCGTGCCGCACATCATGACCGGGTACGCCGTCCCCACCGTCGGCCAGGCCGCCCGGATCTTCCCCGCGCAGCTCCAGCCACACCACGGGCACCTCTACTTCGCCGGTGAACAGACGTCACCGGGTTTCTTCGGCTACATGGAGGGCGCGTTGCAGTCGGGCGGACGGGCCGCCCGGGACATCGTGCGCCGGGTCGCGGTGCCGTGCCCGACCCGCCTCGCGCGCGGCTCGGACTACCGCGGTGGCG
>NZ_JBFAMU010000459.1:0-3965 GCF_040656655.1 Micromonospora sp. NPDC049799 | reverse complement strand
GATCGGCGTCGGCGTCTGGGAGACTGCCAGGCCATGAGGACCGACGACTTCTGGCAGTTGATCGACCGCGCCCGCTCCGGTGGCGGGGGCCGGGGTGTGGGTGGACAGTCCGAGGCTGGCCAGGCCGCCGAGCAGGAGCCCGAGGGTGAGCGGTGCCTTGAAGCCGGTGCGGCGGATCGCCTGACCGGCGGCGAAGGCGGTGAGGGCGTAGAGGCCGAACACCGCCAGCATCCGCCAGCCGGTGTCGAGCGGGCTGAGCGCCTGGGCGCGTTCGTGGAAGAGCACCAGAAGGATCGACACGCCGGTGAAGCCGAACAGCGACACGGCGGCGACGAGCATGACGGCGCTGAACGACGGCGACCGGAACAGCCGGACGTCCAGCATCGGCGCGGCGGTACGCAGCTCGACCACCACGAAGGCGACGAGTGCGCCGCCCGCGGTGAGCCACGCGGCGGCCACCGTCGGGCTGGTCCAGCCGTGGCGACCGCCCTCGATCAGCGCGTGGACGCCGGCGGCGACGGTGAGCGTGCCCAGCAGCAGGCCGGGCAGGTCGAGACGGCTGGTGGGCTGGCGCGACTCGGCCACCCAGCGGGTGGTGACGGCGAGGGTGAGCACGCCGAGCACCACCGTGGACAGGAAGACGCCGTGCCAGTGGACGTGCGCCAGCAGGGCCCCGGCGATGAGCGGGCCCACCGACAGCCCGACGCCGGACGCCGCCGCCCAGGCGGTGACGACCTCGGTCCGGCGGTGCGGGTCGGTGAAGGTCACGCCGAGGATCGCCAGGCTGTTCGACAGGATCAGCGCCCCGCCCGCGCCGGCCACGAGCTGTCCCGCGACGACCCAGCCGAGGGTGGTGGCCAGGGCGACCACCCCCGCTCCGGCCATCATGGCGGCGACGCCGACGCCGAACATCCGCCTGCGGCCGTACCGGCTGCCGAGCGTGGCGGCGGAGAGGACGAGGCTGGCCAGCATGAGGGTGTAGGCGCTGGGGATCCAGACCAGGCTGGTCGGGTCGATCCGCAGGTCCCGCTGGATCGTGGTCAGCGTGGAGACGGTCGCGGTGAGGTGGAGGAACGTGACCATCGCGCCCAGGCACATGGCGACGAGGGTCGCCGCGTGCGAGCCACGGACGGGTCCCGTTCGCGCCGGTGCGGCGGCGACGGGCGCGGACGGCTCCCGCCACCCGGTGGTGGCGGTCCGCTGTTCGGGCACAGCTACTCCTTGCAGGGTGAGGGGGGTGCGTCGGGGCCGGGCTCCGCTACGACAGCTGCGGGTAGACGGCGACCACGCCGCCGGCGAGCCTGGTGCGTACGTCCCGGCTGAGGTCGTCGGCGAGGATCTCGTAGGCGTCCGCCGCGACCTGGTCGACCGTGTACGCCGCCACCGCGGCGGGGTCGAGCTTGGGAGCGGTGACCGCTCGGGTCATGTCGGTGTCCATGTAGCCCACGTGCAGTCCCGCGACGCGGACGTTCGCCGGGGCGAGCTGCAGGCGCAGGGCGTTGGTGAGGCTCCACTCGGCTGCCTTCGCCGCCGCGTACGCGCCACCGGTGGGCAGGGCGAGCCAGGACAGCACGGACAGCACGTTGAGGACGGTGCCGCCGCCGTTGCCCGCGATGACGGGGGCGAACGCCCGCACCGCGGAGAGGGTGCCGAGGTAGTGCGTCTCCATCTCCAGGCGGATCTGGTCCAGGTCGCCGGTGAGCAGGTCGGCGCCGGTCGCCGAGCCGGCGTTGTTCACCAGCAGCGTGACATCACCGGCGGCGGCCGCCGCCGCCGTCACGGAGGCCGGGTCGGTGATGTCCAGCTCCAGCGGCCGGGCACCCGGGAGGTCGATCTGGGCGGGGTTGCGGGCGGCGGCGTACACGGTGGCACCCCGGGCGAGGAGTTCACCGGCAAGGGCGCGGCCGAAGCCCCGGTTCGCGCCGGTGACCAGTGCGGTCGTGGTCGAGATGTCCATGAATCATCCTGTCCGGAGCGATCTAACTTTTGTCATGAGAAGCCAGCCCAGCCAGTGAAGCACCCTGACTAGCGTTGGCGCAAGTCAGCCCGTACGCTGAGGGCATGCAGGATCTGCGGGAGGACCGGGAGGCGTGGTCGATGGCCAACTGCTCGATCGCCCGGGCCATGGACATCGTGGGCAGCAGGTCGGCGATGCTCATCATGCGCGAGGCGCTGCTCGGCACCCGCCGCTTCGACGACTTCGTCCGGCGGGTGGGCATCGGCGAGCCGGCGATGGCGGCCCGCCTACGTGAACTGGTCGCCGCCGGCCTGCTCGAACGGACTCCCTACCGCGAGCAGGGCCAGCGCACCCGGTACGAGTACCAGCTCACCCGCAAGGGGCAGGAGCTGCTGCCGGTCGTCACCGCCCTGCGCCACTGGGGTGACACCTGGGCCGCCGACGAGACGGGCCCGCCGGTGCTGGCCACCCACCGCGACTGCGGTTGCCCGGTCCGCACCGTGCTCCGCTGCGAGCAGGGTCACGAGGTCGACGCCGGCGACATCACCATCGTCGCCGGCCCCGGGCTGATCCCCCGGGACTAGGCGGCGTCACCGCCCCGGTCGGCGCCCGTCCTGCCCGAGCGGGGGTCAGCGAAAGCCGCCGACCAGGAAGGCTCCGACACCGGCCAGGGTCAGGGGAGCGGCCGCGGCCAGGGCGAGGAGCCGCTGGCGGTTCGTCCGGCCGGCCAGCACGATGACCAGGGCACCGAGCACGGCCCGGATCGCGGCGTGTGCCAACGGGTCGTCACCGTAGTTCGGGTTCCCGATCCGGCGGGCCTGCATCACCGCCTCGGCGAACAGCACCGCGCCCGGTAGCGCCACCCCGAGGACCTGCCGCCACCCCTGCCCACGCGCCCAGGTGCCGGCGGTACCGAACACCACTCCGGCCAGGACGCCGAAGCCCATCCACAGCACGGACGGCGCAGCCCACAGCACGGCCAGGTCGTCGCCCTGGACGAGTGCCGCGGTGAGGTAGTAGCTGGGTACCGCGATGACCAGTGCCATGGCGGCACCGACAGCCGCCCACAGCCAGGTGGACCGGAGCCGGTACGCGAAGGCGAAGGCGGCCACGGCCCAGACGGCGCTGGAGTTGCCGAGGTCGCCGAGGGGAAACGGCACGAACGTGATCCACAGGAAGTCGACGAACCCGAGCAGAAGACCGGCGGGCGGTGCGGTTCGAGCCACTCGCCCGAGCTGAGATCGCATGGGCGAAGCATACCGAGTATGCATCGCCACGCAGCGACGAGGTGGCCTCGCTCGCGGTCCGCCGGAGTGCTCGTCGCTCCTGGCGTCGAGCTGCGCGTCGGCCGACGTGGTGACAGCCTGGTCGAACTGACCGATCTGCGGTGGGAGGACAGCTCGATGATCTTTCGTGCGGACGTGGAGGACGCCGCGCGGCGTACCGCCGGGCTGGTCCGGCGCACGCCGGTCGTGACCGCCGGCCCGGACCTCGTCCCGCCGGGGACCGTGTTCAAGCTCGAATTCCTCCAGCACACCGGATCGTTCAAGGCGCGCGGCGCGCTCAATCGGATCCGGTCCGCCAAGGAACAGGGCCACCTCGACCCGTCCGTCGGCGTCGTGGTGGCCTCCGGCGGCAACGCCGGTCTCGCCAACGCCTATGCCGCGGCGCACCTCGGCGTGCCCGCGACGGTGTTCGTCCCGCAAGGCGCGCCGCCGGTCAAGGTCGAGCGACTGCGGGCGTACGGTGCGACGGTGGTCACGCGGGGCAGCGAGTACGCCGAGGCGTACGAGGCCGCCGTCGAGTACGCCTCGACGGCGGGCGCGGTGTACTGCCACGCGTACGACCAGCCGGAGATCGTCGCCGGCGCGGGCACCCTCGGTCTGGAGTTGCGGGACCAGACCGACGGTGCGCTCGACACCGTCCTGGTGGCCGTCGGCGGCGGCGGACTGATGGCGGGGGTCGCGGCGGCGCTGGAGGGCGACGCCCGGGTGGTCGCGGTCGAACC
>NZ_JBFAMU010000458.1:0-3975 GCF_040656655.1 Micromonospora sp. NPDC049799 | reverse complement strand
CTTGTGCCGTGCCCTTGCGCCGTGCCCTTGCGCCCTGCCCGTGCGCCGTGCCCTTGTGCCGTGCCCGTGCGCCGTGCGCCGCGCCCGTGCCCGTGCCCGTGTGCCGTTGCGCGGGGACGCGCGTGCGCTGCCGTCTCGCCCCATCCCGTGGCTGTGGTTCCGATGTCGGTGACATTGAGTGGATCATGGCCGCCCTCCTCGGGGCGACGCCGCACGGACGCCGTCCGACTGTCGAGCCCCTTGTGACGTGCCAACATCCGAAGAGCGGGATCGGCGTTCCGCTGTTCGAGATGCGAAGGAGATCTTGGTAGAAATCGGCCCCTCCAGGGGCCGTTTCTTACCAAGATCTCCAGCCCAGCCCAGCCCAGCCCAGCCCAGCCCAGCCCAGCCCAGCCCAGCCCAGCCCAGCCCAGCCCAGCCCAGCCCAGCCCAGCCCAGCCCAGCCCGGCGGAGCGGGGTCAGGTGGGCGGTCAGGGGACCGGTGTCAGTGCCGGCTCGGGCGGTCCGGCCGTGAGGATGGCGGCGGTACGGCGGTGGCGCAGCTCGACCGGCAGGACGAGCAGGGCCACGACCACGCCGATCGCCCCGGTGACCGCGAAGCCCCACAGCGGCGCGTGGGCGTCGATCACCGCGCCGGCCAGGGGAGCGCCGACTGCGATGCCGACCGTGATGGCCGAGCCGTGCAGGCCCATCGCCTCGCCGCGCGCCTCGGGCGGGGCGAGGCGGCTGACCGCGTCGGAGGTGGCGGCGATGGTGGGCGCGCAGAGGGCGCCGGCGGGGATGAGCGCCAGGCAGAGCAGCCACCAGTGGGAGCCGCCCAGGCCGACCGGGATCGTGCAGAGACTGAGCGCGGCCATCAGCGCCAGCGGGGAGAAGGACCGGCGGACCGCCCCGTACGCGAAGCCGCCGACCAGCGAGGCGACCGCCCACATGGCGAGCACGACGCCGGTCCAGCCGACCTCGCCGCTCTCCCGGAGTACCGCGATGACCGCGACGTCGGTGCCGCCCAGCACGAGCGTGCACGCGGTGCTGACGGCGAGCACGGCCAGCAGGCGCGGGGTCAGCCACTCCCGGCGGGGCACCCGCCGGCGGGTCGCCACCGGCTCGCCGGCGCCCCGGACCGGTGGGTTGAGCAGCCACAGTCCGACGCCGGCGGCGACGATCCCGGCACCCACCAGGTAGAGGGTGGTCCGCGCGGAGATCGCGGTGACCGACGCCGTGGCCAGGGCGGGCCCGACCATGAACGACAGCTCCACCGACATCGAGTCCAGCGCGTACGCGGGCCGGCGCCGCTCCACCGGGACCATCGCCGCGATGGACTGGCGGATCACCGAGAAGATCGGCAGGGCCAGCGAGCCGGCGAGGAACGCGGCGGGCAGCAGCAGAGGGTACGGGAGCATCGGCGCGGTCGACCAGAAGACCGCCTCGGCGACAGCGGTCAGCACCAGCACCGGTCGCAGGCCCCGCCGGTCGACCAGCCGGCCCAGCAGCGGGCCACCGATCGCCGCGCCGACGGTGATCGCGGCGCCGACCAGCCCCGCGGCGCCGTACCCGCGGCCGAGGTCCTCCACGACGTAGAACGTCAGGGTCACGCCGGTCGCGGTCAGCGGCACCCGGGCCAGCACCGCCACCAGCAGCAACGAGCGCAGGCCGGGCAGGGCCAGCGCCTCCCGGTAAGGCTTCATGTTCACGTCGGTCCGTACCTCCGCGCACATCCTCGACCGGGGGTACGACCGCCGCCAACGATTTACCGGATCATGCGGCCCTGATCACAGGTGCCCCGTGGGTGGTGATGCCGGCTCCCTCGAACGCCCGCACCGCGACGTCGGTGGTGTCCGGGGCGACGCCGGCGGTCAGGTCCAGCAGCACGGTCGTGGCGAAGCCCTCCTGCACGGCGTCCAGCGCGGTGGCGCGTACGCAGTGGTCCGTCGCGATGCCGACGACCTCGACCCGGTCCACCCCGTGCCGCCGGAGCCAGTCCGCCAGGCACTCGCCGTCGTCGGCGTGGCCCTCGAAGCCGGAGTAGGCGGCGGCGTGCTCGCCCTTGTGGAAGATCGCCTCGACCCGGTCGGTGGCCAGGTCGGGGTGGAACTCGGAGCCGGGGGTGCCCACCACGCAGTGCCGGGGCCAGGAGTCGACGTAGTCCGGCGGGTTGCCGAAGTGCGCTCCGGGATCGATGTGGTAGTCCTTCGTCGCCACGACGTGGTCCCAGCGGTCCGGCTCGGCGGCGAGCAGCCGGGTGATGCCGGCCGCGACGCCCGCCCCGCCGCCGACGGCGAGGGAACCGCCCTCGCAGAAGTCGTTCTGCACGTCCACGATGATCAGCGCGGTGCTCACAGTCGTTCGCCCCTTTCTAGTCGGCCGGGATGACCGTGACCGGGATGGCCGGGTCACCGGCGGAGAGCTTCAGCCCCTCCCAGGGGATGGAGATCAGGCACTGCCGCAGGTGTTCCCGCGACTCGTCGAGGGTGGGCAGCAGGACCGACTCACCCTCGACCACGTACGACCGTTGCAGCATCCGGTCGTGCGGCCGGTGGTCCGGCACGCCCTGCGGGACGACGATCTCCTCGGTGGCGGTCCCGGTGGGCTTGTGCCGGCGGATCGCGACCTTCCGGCCGCCGATGGTCGCCTTGTGCTCGGAGCGCTTGACCACCGCGCGCCCGTCGACCTCGACCAGTTTGTAGACGAGCCCGGCGGTGGGTGCGCCGGAGCCGGTGACCACGGAGGTGCCGGCGCCGTACATGTCCACCGGTTCGGCGGCGAGCGAGGCGATGGAGTACTCGTCGAGGTCGCCCGAGACGATGATTTTGGTTTCGGTGGCGCCGAGCGAGTCGAGCAGTTCGCGGGACTGCTGCGCGATCACGGCCAGGTCGCCGGAGTCGATCCGGACCGCGCGCAGGTCGGTGCCGGCCACCTCGATCGCGTTACGGATGCCCTGGCTGATGTCGTACGTGTCCACCAGCAGGGTGGTGTCCTTGCCCAGCGTGGCGACCTGCGAGGCGAACGCGGCCCGCTCGTCGTCGTGCAGCAGGGTGAACGCGTGCGCGGCGGTGCCGGCGGTGGGGATCCCGTAACGCTGCCCGGCGGCCAGGTTGGAGGTGAACCGGAATCCGGCCAGGTACGCGGCGCGGGCGGCGGCCACCGCGGCCTCCTCGTGCGCCCGCCGCGAGCCCATCTCGATCAGCGTCCGGCCCCGGGCGGCGGTGACCATGCGGGCGGCGGCCGCGGCGACCGCACAGTCGTGGTTGAGCACCGACAGGACCAGCGTCTCCAGCACCACGCACTCGGCGAAGCCGCCGGAGACGGTGAGGATGGGCGAGCCGGGGAAGAACAGCTCGCCCTCGGCGTACCCGTCGACGTCGCCGGTGAAGCGGTAGCTCGCCAGCCAGGCGGCGGTCTGCTCGTCGACGACCCCGGTCCGGCGCAGGAAGTCGATCTCCTCCGGGTCGAAGCGGAAGTCACGGATCAGGTCGACCAGCCGACCGGTCCCGGCCACCACGCCGTAGCGGCGACCGGTGGGCAGCCGGCGACTGAACACCTCGAAGACGCAGCGGCGGTCGGCCGTGCCGTCCCGCAGGGCGGCGCTGATCATCGTCAGCTCGTAGTGGTCGGTCAGCAGCGCGGGGCGAAGGGTGCTCACCGCCCCAGCCTAGAGTTCACCCGGGTTGCCCGCCCTCGTGGCCCGGGATCGCCCGCAGCGCCGCATCCAGCTCGGCCCGGCCGGCCACGCCGAGCTTGCCGTAGATCCGCTGGAGGTGGTTCTCGACGGTGCGCGCCGACAGGAAGAGCCGCTCGGCGATGACCCGGCTCGTCCTGCCGTTGGCCGCGAGCCGCGCGATCTGCCACTCCCGCTCGGTGAGGGTGGGCGCACCGGCCCGCAGCGCCGGGGTGCGGATCTGGTCGCACCGGCCGAGCAGGCCCCCTGCGGCTCGTGCCGGGAACCGACGTCGTACCAGAGGTTCACGGCGACGGCCG
>NZ_JBFAMU010000457.1:0-3983 GCF_040656655.1 Micromonospora sp. NPDC049799 | reverse complement strand
GACGGTGCATCAAGATTTAGTCGTTGTAACAGTTGGTCGCCTGAGTGGCGCATCAGTGTGCTATCCCCCGGCACCGCCAGCTCCCCGGTGGAGTCGCGGCGGTCGTCGACCAGCAGGACCTCCGGGTCGGGCAGGTCGGCGACCTGCGCGGCGAGCGCGTCGAGCAGCACCGCGAGGCTGGGCCGGCCGAGGGTCGGCACCACCACGCTGATCACCGGTCACCGCCCAGCGCGCCCCGCCGCACCGCGAACGGGCCGAGCGCCAGCAGCTCCACCGGCGCGGACCCGAACAGCTCCATCGCCTCGCGCGGCGTGTCCACCATCGGCCGGCCCGCCGTGTTCAGCGACGTGTTCACCACCACCGGCAGGCCGGTCAGCCGCTCGAACTCGGCGAGCATGGCGGCGACCACCGGCTCGGTGTCGTCGTGCACGGTCTGCACGCGGGCGGTGCCGTCGACGTGGGTGACCGCCGGGATGCGGTCCCGCCACTGCTCCTTCACCCGATGCACGAAGAGCATGTAGGGGCTGGGGTAGACACCCTCGAAGATCTCGGCGAACCGGTCGGCGCGGACCATCGGGGCGATCGGGCGGAACTGCTCCCGCCCCTTGACGTCGTTCATCCGGGCCGTGGTGGCCGGGTCGCCGGGGTGGGCGAGCAGCGACCGGTGGCCCAGGGCGCGCGGGCCGTACTCGCTGCGCCCCTGGAACCAGGCGACGATGCCGTTGTCGGCCAGCACCCGGGCCGCCTCGGCGGCGATCGAGTCGGGCCGGTGGTACGGCAGGGCGGCGCGGCGCAGCTCCGCCTCCAGCTCCTCGTCCGACCAGCCGCGCCCCAGGTCCGCACCACCCATCGGGGTGGACCGGTCACCCAGGTCGCGGGCCACGTGCAGGGCGGCGCCGAGCGCCGTGCCCGAGTCGCCGGCAGCCGGCTGCACCCACACGTTCCGGTACGGGCCCTCGGCGGCGAGCCGCGCGTTCGCCACGCAGTTCAGCGCGACACCGCCGGCCAGCGCGATCGTCGACGCACCGCCGGACGCGTCGTGCAGCCAGCGGGACAGGTCGATGACGACCTCCTCCAGCCGGGCCTGCACGCTGGCGGCCAGGTCGGCGTGGTCCTCGGTCATCTCGCCGTCGGCGGTACGCGCCTTGGCCATGCTCGCCCAGTCGATCGTGTCAATGGTGAAGCCGCCGTCGGAGGTGACCCGGACCAGGTCGCGCAGCAGTCCCAGGTGCCTCGGCTTCCCGTACGAGGCGAGGGCCATCACCTTGTACTCGTCGCTGGAGTGCAGGAAGCCGAGGTGCCGGGTGAGGTCCTCGTACAGCAGGCCCAGCGAGTGCGGCAGCTCCTGCGCGTACAGCGGGTTCAGCAGGCCGTCGGAGTAGACGCCGGCCAGGTGGCTGGCCACCTCGCCGCGCCCGTCGAGGACGAGCACGGCGGTGTCGTCACCGCCCGACGGCGCGGCGAGCCCGGCCGACGCGGCGTGCGCCACGTGGTGCGGGACGAACCGCACCTTCGCCGGGTCCAGTCCGGGCAGGGCGGCGGCGAGGAACTGCGGCGCGCGCTGGGCGTACTCGACGCGCAGCCAGTCCCACGGGTCGGCGAGCCCGAGGCTGTCGGCCGGTCGGCAGAGGCCCGGGTCGAACGAGTAGGCGACCGCGTCGAGGTCGTCCACGTCGACACCGGCACTGGCCAGGCACCACGCGGCGGACAGTTCCGGAAGTTCCCACGCGGAGAACGGCACGGGACGCTTCCCGTGCTTACGGCGGCTGAACCGCTCCTCTTCGGCGGCGGCCACCACGCGGCCGTCGACCACGAGGGCGGCCGCCGGATCGTGAAAGATCGCGTTGATTCCAAGGACCCGCATGGTTCAGGTCCCTACCCTCCACTTCTCCTCCTAACCTGTAGATCATCGACTTCTCCGGAGCCGGCGATCGGTCGCGAGTGGAGATTGGACCGGCGGGGTGACCTGCCAATACGCAACGTCACCCCGCCAACACGTTTCGGTGCCGTCCGGTCAGCCCCGGTCGTCGCGGAGCATGCCCGGCCCGAAGACCTCGTACGCGATCCGCTCGACCGGCACCCCGCGCCGCAGCAGGCCGCCGCGCACCGTGTTCATGAACGGCAGCGGTCCACAGAGGTGCACGTGCGAGTCGGGGGAGAGCGGGATCATCTTCGGGTCGACCCGTCCGGGGGAGACCGCCACCGGATCCACCTCGTCGCCGGGCTCCACCCGCTCGTACCAGAGGGTGGTGCGCAGGTTCGGCAGCGCGGCGTGCAGACGCGGCAGTTCCGCGCGGAACGCGTGCGCCGCGCCCGCCCGGTCGGCGTGCACGAGGACCACCGGGCGCTCCGGCGCGGTGACCGCGAGGTGCTCCAGTGCCGCCATCGCCGGCGTCAGCCCGATCCCGGCGCTGACCAGGAGCAGCGGGCCGTCGCCGGCGACCGCGCTGACCTCGCCGAACGGCGGGCTGAGCCGCAGCGTGTCGCCGACGGAGACGCGCTCGTGCAGGAAGGTGGAGACCAGGCCGTCGGGCACGCCGGCGTGGCCGCGTACCCGCTTGACGGTGATCCGCCAGTGGTCCGCCCCGGGGCGACCGGACAGGCTGTACTGCCGGATCTGCTGCCCGCGGCCGTGGTCCAGGTCGACCGCGACGCTGGTGTACTGCCCGGGCGTGAAGCCGGGTACGCCGCCGCCGTCGACCGGCTCCAGGGTGAACGACACGACGTCGACGGCCTCCTCGGTCCGACCCGTCACCCGCCACTCCCGCCAGACCGGCTCGCCCTCGGCCAGTCCCGCCCCGGCGTACAGGCGCGCCTCCCGCGCGATCAGCTCGCAGGCCAGGAGCCAGTAGACCTCGTCCCACGCCGCGGCCACCTCCGGGGTCACCGCCTCGCCGAGCACCTCGCCGACGGCGGCGAGCAGGTGCCGGCCGACGATCGTGTACTGCTCAGGGGTGATGCCGAGGGAGGCGTGCTTGTGCGCGATCCGGTCCAGGATCGGCCCCCACGGCACGGTCGCGCCGCCGGTCAGGTGCGCGGCGTACGCGACGACCGCGCCGGCGAGGGCGGCCTTCTGCGCGCCGCTGGCCTGGTTGCCGCGGTTGAAGATGTTCAGCAGTTCGGGGTGGGCGGCGAACAGGCGCTGGTAGAACCGGCCGGTGATCTCCGTACCGTGCGCCTGCACGGCCGGCAGGGTCGCGGTCACCACGGCTGCTGAGGACTCCGACAGCACGACTCGTGCTCCTTCCGGTTGACTCGTTGAGCCCCGTCAGAAAACAGGAATACGAGATACCTCTTTAGGGTCGAAGGTCCCGGGTGGGCTGTCGGCCGGATCACACGGGCGTTCGCGCGGTCCGTGGTGTCCGTTGCCCGTGCTGGCTAGGGTCGGGACGTGAAGCTCAACCGGTCCACCGACATGGCGCTGCGCATCGCCATGCTCGCCGCCGCCAGCACCCGGCGGCTGACCGTGGACGAGCTGTCCGACCAGCTCGACCTGCCCCGCAACCACGTGGCCAAGGTCGTCCAGCGGCTGCACCACCTCGGCGTGCTCGTCACCGTCCGGGGCCGCTCCGGAGGCGTGGCGTTCGCCGAGGGCGGCGGCGACATCACGGTCGGAGGGGTCGTCCGGGCCTTCGAGGGTGATGCCGAGGTGGTCTCCTGCGACGCGCCCGCCTGCCCGCTGCGCGCCGCCTGCCGGCTCCGCGCCGACCTGCGCCGGGCGCAGGACGCCTTCCTCGCCGTCCTGGACGGGGTGAGCCTCGGCAGCCTCGTCGACGGCCCCGCCGGCCCGGTGCTGCTCGCCCTCGGCGCGGAACCACCCTCGGTGACCGTCGCCTCGGTCCGATCCCGCTCGCTCTAGAGGAGGACGCATGTCCGGTGGGAAGGTCTCGGCCGTCTCCGGTGGGTTCGGCTCCCGGAGTACGCCGACGAGCCGGCGCATCTCCTCCAAGGCCGCCCGACCGGTGTCGGCGACCACCTTTACC
>NZ_JBFAMU010000456.1:0-3997 GCF_040656655.1 Micromonospora sp. NPDC049799 | reverse complement strand
GGCCGCCGTCGGGCTCGCGGCCGGCGGGCCACTGGCGGTCGGCGACGGTACGGGCGACGACGGTACGGCCGGAGCGGCGCCGGCGGGAGACGATGGTGCGCCGCCCGGGGTGGCGGACTCGGCGGGCGTACCGGTGGTGAGGGTGAACCGGACCTCGCCGGTGACGGGGTGGCCGTCGTTGGACGCCACCTGGTAACCAACGATGTACAGGCCGGCCTTCCCAGGCCGGAAGGCGACGGTCGCCCGGCTGCCCGCGAAGCGGACGTCGCCACCGGCCGCGGGCACGTTGTCCGGCCCGGTTACCGTGACCTTCGTCGACGCCGGATCGAGCGAGGCGAGGAACCGGAGTTCGATCCGGGCCGGCGCCGAGGCCAGCCGGGCGCCGTCGCGCGGGTCGCTGCCGGTCAGCGAGTTGTGCGCGGCTGCCGGCGACGCCGGCACCAGCAACGACACACCGAGCGCCACGCCGAATACGACTGGCCAGGTACGAGCCACGCGTGCGACCCTGCCCCCCATGAACCCCTCCGTAAAGGTACGATCCGCCCGCTGATCAACGGCTGCTGCTCGTTAGTCGGGCCCGGATCGCAGATAGTTCCAATAACTGTTCCATGAGCTGCAACCGATCGACGTTCCGCGGAGTCTTTGTGGTGGACACCTGGCCTGCTGGTCCGGTCACCACCGTCGACCGACCAACGCGTGACCTGCAGCGAAGCCATCCATCGAACGGGGCGAGGAGGCGGCGATGGTCCGACGGATGAGGCGGCTGGCAGCCGTACTGGCAGGTGGTCTGGCGGCGGGTCTGCTCTGGCTGGGGGTGGCCGACCCGGTGCGGGCGGCGCCGAAGCCGGCACCCGCGGGCGTCGACATCACCGGTACGGGGCTGCAGGTGCCGCTGCGGCTGCGCGCCGACACCCACCCGGTACACGTGGCCGCGGTCATCGACCAGGTCAACTTCCTCGGCCGCATCGGCCGGGCCACCGGCCCCAAGGCGGCCGACCTCGGTCCTAAGTACACGGTGGTCGTGCTGTCCGGCGACAAGCCGAAGCAGACGTACGACCTCTACCCGCAGGCCCTCGGCGGTCCCCGTGTCTACCGGCCGGCGAAGCAGCCGGACGCCCGCAAGACCAGCGCCGGCTGGTTCCTCGGCCGGCTGAGCATGTCCGAGACGTTGCGGACGGCCGGTGTGCCGCTGGAGCGGCAGTTCGACACGGTCAGCGGCGGCGTCGGCGGTGGCGAACGGGTCATCCCAGAGGATTCGCTGGACCCGGCCAAGGGCATCGACGAGGCGCTCGGTGAGCTGCAACGCCTGCTGCTGCTCAACGTCGCCGTGATGCTGACGATCACCTTCGGGCTGGCCGGGATCGCCCTGCTGATCCGCCGGCGCACCCGCTGACGGCTCAGACCTCCAGCACGACCTTGCCGCGGACGTGCCCCGCCTCGACCAGGCGGTGCGCGTCCGCGGCCTGCGCCAACGGGAACGTGCGCTCCACGTGGACGGTGAGCCGGCCCGCGTCGACCAGTCCGGCGAGGACGGTCAGGTCCGCCGTGGACGGCTTGACGAACAGGTAACTGCCGCCGAGTCGCGCCACGTGCTCCGGGTCGGCGGTGGAGATCAGCCGGGCCGGCCGGGCGAGCAGCTCCACCGACGCGTCGAGAGCCTCGCCGCCGAACAGGTCCAGCGCCACGTCCACCCCGTCGGGCGCGAGCGCGCGGACCCGGTCGGCCAGGCCGTCCCCGTACGTCACGGGCTCGGCGCCCAGCGAACGGACGAAGTCGTGGTGGGACGGGCTCGCCGTGCCGATCACCCGGTCGGCCCCGAGCGCCCGGGCGATCTGGACGGCGAGGTGGCCGACGCCGCCGGACGCGCCGTGCACCAGCACCGTGTCGCCCCCGCCGGTCCGGGCCAGTTGGAGCGCCTGGTACGCGGTGAGCCCGGCCAGCGGCAGGCCGGCCACCTCCGCCCAGGACGCCTGGACCGGCTTATCCGCGAGCGTGCGCTCCGGCGCCGGGACGAGCTCGGCGTACGTGCCGTGCTGGATGTGGTCACGCCGGCAGTAACCGATGACCTCGTCGCCGACCGCGAAGCCGGTCACCGCCGGCCCGGCGGCGGCCACCACACCGGCCACGTCCCATCCGGGCACCAGCGGGAAGTGGGACGGAAACGCGCCCGCGAGGTGGCCCTCCCGGACCTTCCAGTCGACCGGGTTGACGCCGGCGGCGCGTACCCGCACCAGGACGGTGTCCGGGCCGACCGGCGGATCGGGCAGCTCCCGCAGGGTGAGCAGGCCGGCCGAGCCGTACTCGTCGATCGCGATCGCCTTCACACCGATCACGCTAGCCGTTCGGCAGGCCCCGCGTGTTCAGCACCAGCGGCGTGGCGGTCGGTCCCGGCGGGTGGCGCGGTGCCGGGGGCGGACCGGGCCGTGCCGGTGCGCACCCGCCCAGCCGGGCAGCTCGCTGATGCAGCTGGGGAGGTCGGAGGCGGGCTCGACGGGCACGGTCGGCTCGCCCGCCCGGGGCCGGGGCACCGGGCAGCAGTCGTCGTCCGCGCGCTCGGGAAGCCGGCCCAGTACCGGGTCGGCCGGGTGCCCACCGGCCAGCCGTCGCTGGTGCTTGGCACCCGCGGACTGGTCGTGGTGGCCCGGCCGGCAGGACTCGCCCTGGGCGCAGCCGTGCTCGGCCTCCCCGTGCGCCATCCCCGCTCTCCTCACGCTCGCCGTGCCCGCCGGGGTCGCTCCGACGTGCCCTGTCACCGTACTGGCCGGGACCGACGAGCCGTGCAGCGCTACCCCGGGTCCGAAAACGGCCGGAGGCCGCCGGGGCCGGGACGGTTCACCCCTGCTGGGCGTCGAGGTCCGCGCGGGTGAGCAGCGCGGTCAGCCGGATGCCGTGGGCGGCCAGGGCCTCGGTGCCACCCTCGGACCGGTCGATGACGCACAGCGCGTGGTCGATCCGGGCGCCCAGCTCCCGCAGCTGCCCGGTGGAGATGACGACCTGTCCGCCGGAGGTGACCACGTCCTCCACGACCAGCACCTGCCGGCCGGCCACCTCGGCACCCTCGGCGAGCCGCGCCGTCCCGTACGCCTTGGCGGTCTTGCGGACGAAGGCGCAGGGCAGGCCGGTGTGCCGGCCCAGCGCGGTGACCACCGGGATCCCGCCCATCTCCAGCCCGGCCAGCACCTCGGTGCCCGGCGGGACGAGGGCCGCCAACCGCGCGGCGACCCGGTCCAGCAGGCGGGGATCGGCCTCGAAGCGGTACTTGTCGAAGTACTCGCCGGCCACCCGCCCCGACCGGAGCGTGAACGTGCCGGTCAGCCGGCAGGTGGAGTCGATCTCACGGGCCAGGGAGGTCAGGTCTGCGTCCGTCACGAGTGATCATTGTGGCAGGCGGGCGGCGTACCTCCGTCGGCGGATCCCCGCCGGGGTCCGCAGTGCACGCGCAGGTCAGGGCGTGTCAGGCTGTGGCGGTGAGTGAGCCGGGCGGTACCGAACTGGCGGCCACGCTGCGCCGGATCGAGCGGGCAGCGGGGGCGCTGGCCACCGCCAGCGTCGCCCGGATGGACGAGTCGCTGCCCTGGTTCCGCTCGCTCCCGGCCGACCAGCGCGCCTGGGTCATGCTGGTCGCGCAGGCGGGCGCCCGCTCGCTGGTGCAGTGGCTGCGCTCCGGCGGCGGGACGGCGGACAGCACCCAGGAGGTCTCCGACGAGGTCTTCGCGACCGCGCCGCAGGCCCTCGCCCGGTCGATCACGCTCCAGCAGACCGTCGCGCTGATCAAGGTCACCATCGACGTCGTCGAGGAGCAGGTCCCGCGGCTGGCCGCGCCCGGCGAGGAACTCGCCCTGCGCGAGGCGGTGCTGCGGTTCTCCCGGGAGATCGCCTTCGCCGCCGCCCGGGTGTACGCGCGCGCCGCCGAGTCCCGCAGTTCCTGGGACGCGCGGTTGCAGGCGCTGCTGGTGGACGCGCTGCTGCGCGGCGACTCCGCCGACGTGCTGGCCAG
>NZ_JBFAMU010000455.1:0-3998 GCF_040656655.1 Micromonospora sp. NPDC049799 | reverse complement strand
GGGCGGGCGAGGCGGGCCATCACCGGCGCCTGGTCGGCGGTCGCCACCGGCGGCAGCGGCGGCCGGGACCGGCGGGTGGCGGCCACCGCCTCGTCGAGCCGGGCGAGCACCAGGCGGCGCTGGCCGACGGCATCGGCGTACGCCAGGGTCAGCCGGAGCCGGAAGTGGGCCGCGTCGTCCAGGGGTACACGGAGGCCCGTCGGCCGCCGGCCGTCCAGGGTGTGCAGCAGCGTGATCGGTGCCGTCGGATAGTGCGCGAGGCCGCCCAGCAGCGGGAACGTCCACTCGTGGTCGGCCTTCCGGCCGAGCAGGACCACCCGCCGGTCGGTGATCACGACGGTGCCGGCGTCGACCGGCCGGAGGCCGTGCGGCAACCCGCGTGCCCGCTTGCGTCCTCGGACCGGGACGACGGCGAGTTCCGTTGCGGGAAGGTCGGCGTGCCGGTGGGCCTCCACCCGCACGAGTTCCGCTCGGCGCTGTACGGCGACGACGACCTCGCCGTCGGCCAGCCGCACCGGCAGGTCCCGCGCCGGCCCGACCGGAACGTCCTCGGCCGCGGCCCGCAGGCGGAGCAGCCGGATCCCCCACACGTACCAGGAGGCCAGCGTGTCCTCGTAGGCACGCCGCCGCCGGATGTTCTCGCGTCTCGCCCAGCGGCCCCGCCATCGTGACCCGGCCATGCTCCGCTCCGTCACCGGAGCCCTCCCCCGAAGATGATTCGACATCGTGTCGGGTACAACCGCTCAGACCGCCGGAGGACACGGACGGCACCCGGATCGTCGGGGAGCCGGCCCCGTGCCGGCTCCCGACGCGCTCCGCTCAGGCGCCTCCCGGCCCCTCGAAGACCCGGCGTACGTCGACCTCGACGTCGACCCCGCTCTGGACGAACAGGTCCACGAACCGCTTCGCCCACTCCATCGCCTCGTCCTTCGACCGGACGTCGAGGATGGCGAACCCGGCGATGAGTTCCTTCGTCTCGGCGAACGGGCCGTCGGTGATGGTGGTGGTGCCCTTGGTGGCGGTGATGCGCCCGGACTCCGTGCTGCTCTTCTCCAGCCCCTCGCCCACGAGCAGGACGCCGGCCTTGGCGGCCTCCTCGATGTAGGCGCCCATCCGCTCGATGAACTCCGGGCTCGGGTCGAAGGCGCCCGGCTGGTTCTCGTCCAGCTTGTGCATGACCATGTAACGCATCGCGTGGTTCCCTTCGGCTGTGGCCCGCTCGGTGGGGCTCTCACTGACGCGTCGAACGGGCCGACGCGGATACGACATGGTCGCCCAGGAATTTTCGCGCGTCGCTGTCGGAGGGTCCGGTTAGGTTGACCACGACTCGACGCCGGACGCCCGGAGGGCCCCCATGATCGACCACCTCGGCATTCAGGTTCGTGACCTGGCCGCCAGCACCGCCTTCTACGACACCGTGCTGGCCACGGTCGGTGCCAAGCGGATGCTCGACTACGGCGAGCACATCGGCTACGGCGCGACGAAGCCCGACTTCTGGATCAGCGCCGTCCCGGGCGAGGGCGCGGGCCAGGAGGCGCACATCGCGTTCGCCGCCCCGGACCGGGCCGCCGTGCAAGCGTTCCACGACGCGGCCGTGGCCGCCGGTGCGGAGGTGCTGCACGAGCCGAGGGTCTGGCCGGAGTACCACCCGACCTACTTCGGCGCGTTCGTCCGCGATCCGGACGGCAACAACGTCGAGGCCGTCTGCCACGCCCCGGAGTGACCTGATGGAGCAGCGGATCAGCCTGGTCACCCTCGGGGTGGCCGACGTGCCCCGGGCACGGGCTTTCTACGAGCGGCTCGGCTGGCGCGGCCAGGAGGTCGAGGAGACCGTCTTCTTCCAGGCCGGTGGTCTGGCGCTGGTGCTGTGGGGGCGCGACAAGCTGGCCGAGGACGCGGCCGTAGCCGACAGCGGCGGCGGCGGTTTCGGGGGCGTCGTGCTGGCCCAGAACGTCCGCTCCCAGGCCGAGGTCGACGAGGTGCTCGCGGTCGCGGCGGACGCCGGGGCGGAGGTGACCCGGCCCGCGCGGGCGACCTTCTACGGCGGCTACGCGGGCTGCTTCACCGACCCCGACGGCCACGTCTGGGAGATCGCCTGGAACCCCGGCTTCCCCCTCGCCGACGACGGCACACTCACCCTCCCCGACTTCGGCACGCCCTGACGGGACGAGCCGGAGGGCCCGGTGGGCTGACCACCGGGCCCCCTGTCGGTCAGCGGCGCTCCCCCACCCGGTACGTGACCAGGTTCGGGTCGGCCCGCAGCTGCTTCTGGGTGAACTTGACGGTGTCCCAGCCCTTGGCCGAGTACAGCCGCGTCTGGTCGGCGTACCACGGTGAGTTCGGGTTGGCCGACTGCGAGTACGTGAGGATCTGCCGGCCCGACGGCCCGTCGCGGCCCAGCTCGACGGCCATCAGGAACGACGTGCCGTGCCGGATCTTCGAATAGCCGACGCCGGGTTGGAAGACGCCGATGATCATGTTGAAGACCCCGGCCTCGGCGCGCCCGCCGTGGATCGGGATGCGCTCGGTGCCGCGCGGCTCGGTCTGGATGTCGCCGAGGCGGGCGTCGAGCGGGATCCCGGCCAGCTTGCGGACCGCGTCGGCGAGGGCGGTGCGGACCCTCGGGTCCTCCACGGCGAGCCGGCTCGGCGTGGTGAGCGGGGCCGCCGGGTCGTACGCGTCGGCGAAGCGTAGCCCGCCGGCCAGGGAGAATTCGGTGAACAGGTGCGCCCCCCGGCTGTCCAGGTTCACCTTCAGATCCCACCCGCGCAGGGCGGTGCAGGCGGCGGCCAGGTCCACGATCGTGCCGTCGGAGGCCGTGGCCGTCGGCTGGGCTTCGCAGACGCGGACCAGGTCGTCGCGGACCAGCTCGCCGCCGTACGCCCGGTTGCCGAGCGTCACGTCCCACAGCTTGCCGGTGGTGAACCGCGTGCCGCGCAGCCCGTCGGTGCCGGCGAGGCGTTGCTGTACCTGCAGCACCCCGAGCCGGGTGCGCAGGCTCCGTGGGGTCCGCTCGTCGCCGATGATGCGCGGGTAGCCCTCCAGCGGATGGGCCGGGTTGGCCAGCCAGTAGCTGTCGTTGGAGTTCGTCACGTAGTCCGTGCGGACCAGCGCGGGCAGGTTCGCCGGCCCGAGGATGCCGGGAACGGCGGCGTCCGGGTCCCGGCCCAGCTCGCACGAGGAGCGGGAGCCGTCGAGGACGGCCTGGCCGCTGCTGGCGTACAGAGGCTGGAAGGGGGCCGGGATGCACGCGGCCGCGAGGGAGGCGGTGACCCGGGGCACGACCGAGTGGTCGGCGTAGAGGGCCTTGCCGTCGCGGTCGGCGGCGACGACGTTGACCCAGGGCAGGAACTGCCGCCGGTCCAGCACCGCCCGCAGCTCACCCACCGACGTGGCGCGGCCCATGGCGAGCCAGCCGTCGAGCGCGCGGTTGTTGGCGGCGTTGGCGTCGGTGATCGCGTACGCCGCCTGCGCCGTCCAGTCGAACGTGCCCGGCACCACGACGACCGGACCGAAGTGGGTGTCGAAGAGGGTACGGCTGACCGGCCCGGCCGAGGTCTGCACGGTGACCGTGCGGGAGGTCATCTTCCGGGGCTGGCCGTCGTAGAGGTAGCTCGTCGGGTCCCCGGGCACCAGCGCCAGCCGGTGCCAGACGAAGCGGCGGGCGGTGGAGACGGTGTGCGACCAGGCAACCCGGCCGTTGTGGCCGATCTCGACGATCGGGTCGCCGACCAGGGCCGCGCCCTCCACGTCGTACCGGCCGGGCACGGTGAGGTGCATCCGGTAGAAGCGCTCGCCGCCGTCCCACGGGAAGTGTGGATTCGCGAGGAGCATGCCGGCGCCGCTGGCGGTGGCGTCGCGCCCCAGACCGTACGCGTTGCTGCCCACCCCAGCCGGCGCGCCGTCAGCGCTGGCCGGACGTGGGCGGCGTCCACTCGCTCCCGGCCGGGATCTGTGTGGTCTGCCCGATCCCGTTCTCCAGGGCGGCGGCGGCCACC
>NZ_JBFAMU010000454.1:0-4000 GCF_040656655.1 Micromonospora sp. NPDC049799 | reverse complement strand
GAAACCCGCCGAATGGCCAACGGAGACGAGCCATCTCGACGCCGGCTGTCCACAACCGGCGGGCTCACCGAAACGTGGGCGGGCTTTCCCTCCTCCTCCGTCCGGCCCGTCCGCGCCTCGACAGACGCGGACGGGCCGGGCCGCGTCCGGGGCCGCCGGCCGGATCGGGCAGAGGTTGCGCTTCCCCCGGTGGGCGCTGCCGATCACCTCGGGCGCCGATCCCGCCAACCACTGTGGACTGTCTGGCCGAGGAGCACCGTCCTGGCCGCTGAACTGCCCGGATGCCGGTAGGAGGGAGGGCGGTCGCGAATGGCCGGCGGCGTGCGTCGTGGGGGATCGGGAGAGGCCGAGGGAAGCCCTTAAGACCACGTCCAGAGGGTCTGCAGAACGGCCTGCGCAGACTGGCCAGGCGCACCCGGGAACCACCGTCGGACCGCGCGGGGCCGGTTCTCAGGCATCGGTCCGTCCGGGTCGCCCCGCCCCTTTCGTGGCCCGATCAAGGGAGAGTTGCGAATGTCGTCCAATCTCTACGGCATCCCAGACGACTTCGATGTCGTCGTCATCGGTGGCGGCCCCGCTGGCGCCACGCTGTCCGCGCTGCTGAGCGAGCGCGGCCGGCGCGTCCTCGTGCTGGACCGCGAGCGCTTCCCGCGCTACCACATCGGGGAGTCCCTCATCCCCGGCTTCATGCGCCCGATGGAGGAGCTGAAGCTCCTCGATCGGATGGAGCAGCGTGGCTTCGAGAAGAAGCACGGCGGCACGCTGGTCTGGGGCGCGCAGAAGATCCCGTGGGGCTTCTCCTTCATCGAGGGTGGCCCGTACAGCTACTCGTACCACGTCCGTCGGGCCGACCTGGACTCGATGATCCTGGACCGGTCGCGGGAGCTCGGTACGCACGTCATCGAGGAAGCCACCGTCAAGGAGCACATCGAGGAGGACGGCCGTGTCGTGGGCGTCCGCTACTCGATCCGGGGCTCCGACGAGGTCCAGGAGGCGCGGGCCTCGCTGGTGATCGACGCATCCGGCCAGGCCCGCGTCCTCGGGCGCAAGCTGAGCAACGTCAACTGGCACGAGGACATGCGCAACGTCGCCGTCTGGACGTATTTCGACAACGCCGACCGGCTGCCGGGGGACGAGTACACCAACATCCTCATCGAGGGGCTGGAGGGGGGCTGGTTCTGGGGCATCCCGATCGACAAGGGCACGATGAGCGTCGGCTACGTCACCGCCTCGGCGGCGGCCGCTTCCTCGGACGAGTCCCTGGAGGACCTGTTCCGGGCCCAGCTCGGGCGCTCCACCCAGCTCAAGGAGCTGCTGAAGGACGCCCGCCAGTCCAGCGGCTTCCGCTCCGCCCGGGACTGGTCGTACACCTGTGACCGGTTCTACGGCCCGGGTTGGGCGCTGGTCGGCGACGCGGCCGCCTTCGTCGACCCGCTCTTCTCCACGGGGGTGGCGCTGGCCACCCTGGCCGGCAGCTCCCTGTCGAAGATCGTCGACAAGGTGCTGGAGCACCCGGAGATCGAGGAAGTCGCGCTGGAGCGGTACGCGACCGCGTACCGGGCGTTCTTCGACGAGATCCGCACCTTCGTCGGCAAGTTCTACGACCGTACGAGGTACAAGGAGTTCTACTGGGAGCAGGCCCAGACGATCGTCGACCCGAAGCGCGAGCGCGACCCGCGGGAGGACTTCGTCACCCTGGTCTCCGGTCTCAGCGGCCGTCACCCGCTGTTCAACATCGACGTCGACGACCTCATCGCCGAGCACGCGGCGACCGCCGCCGTCGGAGCCTGACCCACCCACGCGGCAGCCGCTCCGGCGGCTGCCGCGTGGACCGCCGGAGGTGAATAGGGGCCTGATGACCAGCCACACGATCCAGATGTTGTTCGTCGACCTGGCGCTGATCCTGCTGCTCGCCCGCGGGTTCGGTGTGCTCGCCGTCCGGCTGGGGCAGCCGCCGGTGGTCGGTGAGATCTTCGCCGGAATCCTGCTCGGGCCGACCCTGTTCAACGGCTGGATCGCCGAGAACCTGTTCCCGACCGCCGTCCGGCCGCTTCTCTCGGGCATGGCGGACGTGGGGGTGGCCCTGTTCATGTTCGTGGTCGGCCTCGAACTGGAACGCGGCGTGCTGCGCGGCATGGGGCGCAAGACCGCCGGGGTGGCGGTCGGTGCCACCCTGCTGCCATTCGTCCTCGGCCTCGGGCTCGGCTGGTACCTGCTGCGGGGCAACGGCAACGGCGACGCCATCGCCTTCATCATCTTCATCGGCCTGTCGGTGTCGGTGACCGCGTTCCCGGTGCTCGCCCGCATCATCGCCGACCGCGGACTGGCCCGGACCACCGTCGGCACCTTCGCGCTGGCCACCGCCGCCGTGGTCGACGTGGTGGCCTGGGTCGCCCTCGCCGCGGTCCAGGCCTCCGTCGGCGGCGAGGGCGGGCACTGGCGCGTTCTGCTGCTCCTGCCGTACGTCGCCGTGATGTTCCTGGTCGTCCGCCCGCTGTTGCGGCGTCTGGTGACCGGCGGCGATTCGGACAACCCCGTCAGCGTCCCCCGGCTGGTGGCGGTGCTCAGCGGTGCCCTGCTCTCGGCCGCGGCCACCGAGGCGATGGGTATGCATTTCATCTTCGGCGCGTTCCTGTTCGGCCTGGTGATGCCGACCGGCGGCGCGGAGGAACGCAGCGAGGCGATCCAACGGCAGACCGGCCAGCTGACCGCACTCCTGCTCCCGGTCTACTTCGTGGTCGCCGGGCTCAACGTGGACCTCGGCGGAGTGGGCCTGGACGGTCTGCTCGACTTCGGCATGATCCTCCTGGTCGCCGTCGCCGGCAAGCTCGGCGGCACCTATCTCGCGGCGCGCCTGCAGGGCCTTCCACCCCGTGCGTCGCTGGCGCTGGGCACGTTGCTGAACACCCGCGGACTCACCGAACTGATCATCCTGGGCGTCGGGCTGCGGATCGGCCTGCTCGACGGCTCCCTCTACTCGCTGATGGTCGTCATGGCGCTGGTCACCACGGCGATGACCGGACCGATGCTCGCCTGGATCTACCGCCGGCCGGTGGAGATCGCCATGCCGGCGGAGGCGCCGGGCCCGGTACCGGCGGCCCGGTCGTCGGCTTAGGAGGAGGAAGAGATGCACCTGGTCGAACGCGGGTCTGAGCTGGCTGCCGTGGCGGAGGTGTTGACCGCGTCCGTCGGCGGCACCGGCGGGGCCGTCCTGGTCAACGGCGGCATCGGCTGCGGCAAGTCCGAGCTGCTCGACGCAGTACGGGGACGGGCCGAGCAGGACGGTTTTCTGGTGCTGGCCGCGGTGGGCTGCTGGGCCGAACGGGAGTCGTCCGGCGGCGTCCTCGGGCAACTGCTCCGCTACGCCGACGCGCCGTGGGCCTCGGCCGACCGGATCGCCGGGTTGCTCGCCGGGCTCGGCGCCGCCGGACCGATCCCGGAGGCCGAGCCGCGCACCCTCGACGCTGCCACCAGCGCCACCCTGCACCAGCTCTGCACCGAGTTGCTCCAGGTCTCCGAGCGGGTGCCGGTCCTCATCTGCGTGGACGACGTGCAGTTCGCCGACGCGGTCTCCCAGCACTGGCTGATCCAGCTCCTCGGTCGGCTGCGCAACGCCCGGGTGGCCGTCGTCGTCGCCGAGTGCGTGCTGTCCCGGCCGACCGACGCGCGACTGCGCGCCGAGCTGCTGCGGCTGCCCAGCTACCGCCGGATCCCGTTGCAGCGGCTCTCGCCGGCCGGGGTGGCCACGGTGCTGCACCGTCACCTGGATCCGGACACCGCCGCCGCGCTGGCCACCGAGGTGCACCAGGTCAGCGCGGGAAACCCGTTGCTGGTCCGGGCGCTCGTCGAGGACCAGCGCGCCGGTGACCGGTCGCCGGACGTGCGGGCCCGGGTCGTGGTCGGTGAGGCGTACGGGGACGCGGTGCTCAGCTGCGTGCTGCGCGGCCGACCGGTGCTGATGCGGGCGGCCCAGGCGCTCGCCGTGCTCGACGAGGGCGCC
>NZ_JBFAMU010000453.1:0-4012 GCF_040656655.1 Micromonospora sp. NPDC049799 | reverse complement strand
TCCGGCGACGGCGCCCGGGTGCGGCGCGTGCGACGGACTGGGCGCCAGCCCGGCCGGCACCGGCAGCGCGCTGCCCTTGACGAACTGGTCCCAGGTGACGTTCCACGCGGTCCAGCCGTTGCCCTCGGTCAACTGGACCTCGGTGCCCTTGATGGTCACCAGGTCGCCGACCTGGGTGACGCCCATGAGCCAGTCCGCGGCGGCGGCGGAGAGGTTGGTGCAGCCGTGCGAGACGTTGATGTTGCCCTGGTCCCCCTCCGACCACGGCGCCCCGTGGATGAACTCGCCACCCCAGGTGAGGCGCTGGGCGTCCTCGACGTCGACCACGTAGGGGTCGGCCGATCCCCGGGTGTCGAAGGTCGTCTGCTGGTGCTTCTCCATGATCACCATGTTGCCGCTGGACGTGGGCGTGCTCGGCTTGCCCATGCTCACCGGGATCTTCCGCACGACCTTGCCGTCGCGGACGACGGACATCTGCTTGGTGGCGTTGTCGATCTCCAGTGCGACCTGCCGGCCGATCTTCGACGTGGCGGTCCGGTCCTCGTCACCGACCCTGTCCTTGCCGATCGGCAGGCCGGCGAGGCCGGCACGGACGCTGATGGTGGTGCCGGGTCGCCAGAAGTCGGGTGCGCGGTAGTAGACCTGACTGCCGTCGCCGACCCACGACCAGACGCCCGGCTGCGGCGGATTCGTCTTCACGAACAATCGTCGTTGGACGTCGTCCCGAGCCTCTTTCGGAATGGGCGGGTCGAATGCGACGGTGACCGGCATCGCGGTGCCGTACGTCCGATTACCGGCGAAATAGAGCGTGCTGGTGACGGCCGCGCCGGTCGGTTTCGGCATCGTCGTGAACGTCGTCTTCCGCGTGGTCGTCTTCCCGGAGTCGCCGGTCGCGGTCACCTCGGCCGTGTACGTGCGCTTCGGTTGCAGCGGCGCGGCCGGCACCCACCCCGACCCGTCCTCGCGCGGCTCCGCCCGAACCTGGCCGCCCTTGTCGTCGGTGATCCGGACGGCGGTGATCCGGCCGCCGGTGACCGCGGTGCCCACCTCGGCGGTGAGCGGCACGTCCCGGGCCCGGTCGGCGGGCGTGACGGTCAACTCGGGCGGGGCGGCCTGGCCCTGCGCCGGCCGACCGGCCGGCTTCCCCTCGGCGGTGCAGGCACCGAGGGCCAGAGGCGCGGCCGCGACGGTCACTGCGAACAGCGTGAATCGTCGCCTCAGTTCCATGATGCGTCCCCCCGTATTTGATGTCCCTCGGACACATTCTCTCCACCTCGCGCAGTTATGCGCGCAATTTTCACGAAATCGCCGGGACAATGGTGCGAACAATTCACGGGTCCACCCCGGAATGCGTTCATACACGCCGCGCCGCACGTCCTGCGCCCGTTCGACCCGACGACGCCCGCCCGGCCCCCTCGTCCCGCAGCGGCACCGTGAGGAACCGTCCGCCCGGTTCCCGCGACCGCGACGCCACGGTCGCCACCGCGTCAGGACGGGTCGTCGCCGTGGTTGCGGTCCCACCGCCCGCCGATCGGGGGCGTGTCCAGCCGCATCCCGGAGTCGGCGTTCCCGGCGAGGTCGTTGTCCTCCACCCGGCAGTCCACGCAACTGCCCCGGTCGGTGATCCACAGCCCGTGGTTCTGAGCGCTCGGTTCCCGGTTGTCCCAGATCCGGTTGCCGCGGATGGTCGCGTGGTCGACGGCCGCGTCGATGGTGATCCCGGCCCGGACCTGCGGCGCCGACGGCAGCTCGTACGGGGTCCCGGGTGTCGGGATCTGGCCGCTCCAGCCGGTCGACGAGTCCGGCCGGATCGGAGCGAGGGTGAGCGTGGTGTCGTCGTTGGCGGCGACCACCGCGATCTCCCGACCGACCCGTAGCACCTTGCCCCGGTGACCGTCGTTCGGCCATGTCGCCCGACGGTCCACGACCTCCTTCTCCCGGTAGCTGACGGAGTCGCCGTGCCCGGTCATCGCCGGCGCCCACTGCCGCCCGTTGTTACGGATGCGGTTGCCGACGACGAACAGGTCCCGCATCGGGCGGTCGATGCGGATCGCGTCGCCGCTGTTGCCGTAGAAGTCGTTCGATTCGATGACGATCTCCTCGGCCACCAGCTCCTCGGCGCCGCCGAGGCTGCGCTGGTGGTAGCCGTACCGTCCGTTGCCGCTGATCCGGTTGCCCCGCAGCGTGTACGGGCCGGGGGTGTTCCCGATGCTCACCCCGTCGCGCATGTTGCCGTCGATCACGCAGTCGGTCAGGATGCCACCCCGACCGGCGGTCCCGGTGGTGCCCTTCGCGGAGACGTTGAAGCCCGCCTCCAGGTTTCCCGTCATCGTGCAGGCGGAGACGATCAGGCCGTTGGCACCCCAGTCGGAGATGCCGAACCGGTTGCCCTGGGCGTGGCAGCCGATGATCCGGATGCCACGGGGGCGCAGTTTCCCGCCCTCCTGCAACTCCATGAAGATGCCGTTGGTGGCGTTGGCCACCGCGCTGCAGTTGATGACATTGAACCGCTCGACGCTGCCCCAGCCGCCGATCCCGACCCCGATGCCGGCGCCGCCCATCTCGGTGCCGTTGTCCAGCCGTCCGCACCCGGTGACGAGCAGCCCGTCGATGAGACAGTCCTGCAGAAAGTCGCAGCCCAGGCCGGTGGCGGCGGTGTGGTGGATGTACAGGTTGCGGAACACCCCACGGACCACGTACTGGAGGCCGAGCCCCTTGGCGAGCGGGTTGTAGTCGGCCGACGCGACGCCGGAACCGTCGATCTCGAAGTCGGCGAACATGCAGTCCGCCAGGTGCCGCTCCCGGCTGGCGCCGTGCAGTTGCGCGGTGTGGAACGCCAGCGGGGTCGGATCGGCGCGGTTGCCCGAGTTGCTCAACACGAACCGGGTAGCGCCCGGCCCGGCGCCGAGCAACGACACCCCGGTACGCCACACGGTTCCGGCGTCGCGGATGGAGTAGACCCCGGGTGGGCAGTAGATGATCCGCGCCCGCCCGTCGGCGGCATGCGCGTCACCGAGCCGGTTCACCAGCGCGGCCAGGGCCGGCTGGTCGTTGGTCGTGCCGTCGCCGGCCAGGCCGTGCTCCCGGGCGTCGCAGAGCAGCGGCGCGCCGGCGACCGAGTGCTGTCGCACCCCGACTGCGCTGGGCATGTCCGGATACGCCACCTGCGCCTCCCCTCGCGGATCGCGAGCGGCGCATTCCCGGGCGGCGGGGCGCGAAACGCGTCGGGTCCCGCCGCCCAGGAAGGGCGGTCGGGACCCCGCGCGCGTCAGACGTTCGCGATGAGCAGGGCGGGCTGCTCGACGCAGTCGGCGACGTGGCGCAGGAAGCCGCCAGCCACCCCGCCGTCGCAGACCCGGTGGTCGAAGGTGAGGCTGAGCTGGGTCACCTTCCGCACCGCGAGCTGTCCGTCGACCACCCACGGCTTGTCGACGATCCGCCCGACCCCGAGCAGCGCCGCCTCGGGGTGGTTGATGATCGGGGTGGAGCCGTCGACGCCGAACACGCCGTAGTTGTTCAGCGTGAACGTGCCGCCGGTGAGCCGGGCGGGCGGGAGCGTGCCGGCCCGCGCCGCCGCGGTGGTCTCCGCGAGCGCGGCGGCCAGCTCGGCGGTGGTGAGCCGCTGGGCGTCCCGCAGCACCGGGACGACCAGGCCACGGTCGGTCTGCGCGGCGATGCCCAGGTGCACCCCGGCGGACTGGACGATCCGCTGCCCTTCGGTGTCGACCCGGGCGTTGAGCTGCGGGTAGCGGCGCAGCCCGGACAGGCAGATCCGGGCCAGGAGCGCGAGGATGCTCACCGGCGCGTCCGGAGTGGCCGCGTTGATCGCGGCCCGGGTCTCCAGCAGCCCGGTAGCGTCCACGTCGACCCAGATGGTGACCTCGGGGATCTCCCGACGGCTGCGGGACAGCTTGTCGGCGATCGCCTTACGGATGCCGGTCAACGGGATGACCAGGTCCTCCGCGCCGGCCGGCAGGTCCGGCACGGCGGCCAGCGGCGCGGCCGGCGCGTC
>NZ_JBFAMU010000452.1:0-4012 GCF_040656655.1 Micromonospora sp. NPDC049799 | reverse complement strand
GGTGCTGCCGGTCAGCGCCGAGTGCGGCACCGGGCTGGACCCGCTGCGCGCGCTGGTCGCGCCGGGCCGCACCCTGGGGCTGCTCGGTCCGTCCGGGGCCGGCAAGTCGAGCCTGGTCAACGCGCTGGCGGGCGCGCTGGTCATGCCCACGCAGGCGATCCGCCGGGTCGACGGCAAGGGACGCCACACCACCACCTTCCGCGCCCTCGTCGCGGTGCCGGGCGGGGGAGCGGTGCTGGACACCCCGGGCGTACGGGCGGTCGGCCTGCTCGACGGCTCGGCCGGCCTGGACCGGGCCTTCGCCGACATCGCCGAACTCGCCACCGGATGCCGGTACGCCGACTGCGGGCACGACGGGGAACCGGCCTGCGCGGTGCGGGACGCCCTGGACCACGGGGAGTTGTCGCACCGGCGCTGGGAGAGCTGGCGCCGGTTGCAGCGCGAGGTGGCCTACGAGAGCCGACGCCGGGAGACCCGGCTGGCCGCCGAGCGGCGGGGCGGGTGGCGGGGCGGCCGGCGACGGACAGCCCGTCCGGCGGCGCCGCCGACTTCCGGGGGATTCTGAGCAGTCGACCGGCCCGGTGCCCCACGACAGCGGGCTGAGCTGGGGGAATGTGCGGGCGCGGGAAAGTGTCGTACCTCGGGGCTAGAGTTGCCGAGGCGCATTCTCCGCGCCCGCACGACCGCTCGGGGACGGCGCAGACCCGCCCGGAGCGGACAGATCCTCCTCATCTTCTTCACCCGGGAGTACACGGACAGTGGCCGACCGACTGATCATCCGTGGCGCGCGCGAGCACAACCTGCGTGACGTCAGTCTCGACCTGCCCCGGGACGCCCTGATCGTCTTCACCGGGCTCTCCGGGTCGGGCAAGTCGAGCCTGGCCTTCGACACGATCTTCGCCGAGGGGCAGCGGCGGTACGTCGAGTCGCTGTCGTCGTACGCCCGGCAGTTCCTCGGTCAGATGGACAAGCCGGACGTCGACTTCATCGAGGGCCTCAGCCCGGCGGTCTCCATCGACCAGAAGTCCACCTCGCGCAACCCGCGCTCGACGGTGGGCACCATCACCGAGGTCTACGACTTCCTCCGGCTGCTCTTCGCCCGGATCGGCGAGCCGCACTGCCCGGTCTGCGGCGAGAAGATCTCCAAGCAGAGCCCGCAGCAGATCGTCGACCGGGTCCTGGCGATGACCGAGGGCACGAAGTTCATGGTGCTCGCCCCGGTCGTCCGGGGCCGCAAGGGCGAGTACGTCGACCTGTTCGCCGAGCTCCAGGCCAAGGGCTACGCCCGTGCCCGGGTCGACGGCGTGGTGCACCCGCTGACCGAGCCGCCGAAGCTCAAGAAGCAGGAGAAGCACACCATCGAGGTGGTGATCGACCGGCTCACCGTCAAGGCCAGCGCGAAGCAGCGGCTGACCGACTCGGTCGAGGCCGCGCTCGGGCTCTCCGGCGGCCTCGTCCTGCTCGACTTCGTCGACCTCGCCGAGGACGACCCCGAGCGGGAGCGGCGCTACTCCGAGCACCTCGCGTGCCCCAACGACCACCCGCTCGCCATCGAGGACCTGGAGCCCCGGGTCTTCTCCTTCAACGCGCCCTACGGCGCCTGCCCGGAGTGCACCGGCCTGGGCACCAAGAAGGAGGTCGACGCGGAGCTGATCGTCCCCGACCCCGAGCGCACCCTGCGCGAGGGGGCGATCCAGCCCTGGTCGACCGGCCACAACCTGGAATACTTCCTCCGCCTGCTGGAGGCCCTCGGCGAGGCCGAGCACTTCGACATCGACACCCCGTGGCGGGCGCTGCCCTCCCGGGCGCAGAAGACGATCCTGCACGGCTCCGGTGACCAGGTGCACGTGCGCTACCGCAACAAGTACGGCCGCGAGCGCTCCTACTACACCGGCTTCGAGGGCGTGGTGCAGTGGATCGAGCGGCGGCACTCCGACACCGAGTCGGAGTGGTCGCGGGAGAAGTACGAGGGCTACATGCGGGACGTTCCCTGCGCGGCCTGCGGCGGCGCCCGGCTCAAGCCCGAGGTGCTCGCGGTCACCCTCGCCGGCCGGAGCATCGCCGAGGTCTGCAACCTGTCCGTCGGCGAGGCCGCCGACCTGCTCGCCGGCATCGAGTTGACCGACCGGCAGAAGATGATCGCCGAGCGGGTGCTCAAGGAGATCAACGCCCGCCTCAAGTTCCTGCTCGACGTCGGTCTGGACTACCTGTCCCTGGACCGGCCGGCCGGCACCCTCTCCGGCGGCGAGGCGCAGCGCATCCGCCTCGCCACCCAGATCGGCTCCGGTCTGGTCGGCGTGCTCTACGTGCTCGACGAGCCCTCGATCGGGCTGCACCAGCGGGACAACCACCGGCTGATCGAGACGCTGCTGCGCCTGCGCGGTCTGGGCAACACCCTCATCGTCGTCGAACACGACGAGGACACGATCCGGGTGGCCGACTGGATCGTCGACATCGGCCCGGGGGCCGGCGAGCACGGCGGGCGCATCGTGCACAGCGGCTCCGTGCCGGCCCTGCTGGAGAACGCGGAGTCGGTGACCGGGGCGTACCTGTCCGGCCGCAGGACGATCCCGACACCGCCGCAGCGCCGTCCGCACACGCCGGAGCGCGAGCTGGTGGTGCACGGGGCGCGGGAGCACAACCTGCGCAACCTCACCGTGTCGTTCCCCCTCGGGCAGCTCATCGCGGTGACCGGGGTCAGCGGCTCCGGCAAGTCGACGCTGGTCAACGACATCCTGTACGCGGTGCTGGCCAACCAGATCAACGGTGCCCGGCTGGTCCCCGGCCGGCACACCCGCGTCTCCGGGCTGGAGCACGTGGACAAGGTCGTCGGGGTCGACCAGTCGCCGATCGGTCGTACGCCCCGCTCCAACCCGGCCACCTACACCGGCGTCTGGGACCACGTCCGCAAGCTGTTCGCGGAGACCACCGAGGCCAAGGTCCGCGGGTACGGCCCCGGCCGGTTCTCGTTCAACGTCAAGGGTGGCCGCTGCGAGGCGTGCTCCGGCGACGGCACGATCAAGATCGAGATGAACTTCCTCCCGGACGTCTACGTGCCCTGCGAGGTCTGCAAGGGCGCCCGCTACAACCGGGAGACCCTGGAGGTCCACTACAAGGGCAAGACCGTCTCCGACGTGCTGGAGATGCCCATCGAGGAGGCCGCCGAGTTCTTCTCGGCGATCCCGGCCATCCACCGGCATCTGAAGACGCTGGTCGACGTCGGCCTCGGCTACGTCCGGCTCGGCCAGCCGGCGCCGACCCTGTCCGGCGGTGAGGCGCAGCGGGTCAAGCTCGCCTCCGAGCTGCAGAAGCGCTCCACCGGCCGCACCGTCTACGTGCTCGACGAGCCCACCACCGGCCTGCACTTCGAGGACATCCGCAAGCTGCTGATGGTGCTGGAGGGTCTGGTCGACAAGGGCAACACCGTGATCACGATCGAGCACAACCTCGACGTCATCAAGACCGCCGACTGGATCATCGACATGGGTCCGGAGGGCGGTCACCGGGGTGGGACGGTGCTCGCCACCGGCACGCCGGAGGAGGTCGCCGAGGTGGCCGAGAGCCACACCGGCGAGTTCCTGCGCCAGGTGCTCAAGCTCGACGGCGAGCCGAAGGGTGCCGCCGCGGCCACCTCCCGCGCGGCCAAGGCCAACGGCGCGAAGCCGCGTACGTCCCGCAAGGTGGCGGTCGCCGCCCGCTGACGGTGTGTGGCCCAGCCCATGACGGCCCGCCCGGACGGCGACGGACCGGGCGGGCCGTCATGGGCTGGGTCCGGTCCGACTCGGAGGCCCCGGTTGGCCGCCGACCGGCTGAACCGTCGGGCACAGTGGTGCGTGTACCCGAGTGTGGCCACCGATCATGACGGATGGCGGCAGCCGAGAGAGAGGCGAGGCATGAGTGACGACCACGTGCTGACCGGACCGGGCACGCAGACCCGCCGCGCGTTGCTCGCCGGCGCGGGCGCCGTCGGTGCGGCGGTGGTCCTGGCCGCCTGGGGCGGCGACGACTCCGG
>NZ_JBFAMU010000451.1:0-4018 GCF_040656655.1 Micromonospora sp. NPDC049799 | reverse complement strand
CCGGCCGGCCCCGCCGGTGCGGCTGTCCACCGCGGCGGCCGGCAGTTCCGCCCCGTCCGAGCCACGCACTTCGCCCGGCCCGCCCCCCGGCAGCACCGATCCGGCGGTGAACCCCGCCACGTCTGACGCCGTCTCGGCGCCTCCGGGAGCGGGCCCGACGGTGGAGGGGCCGGACTCCAGGACCCGGCGCAGGTCGGCCAGCAGGCCGAGCCGCTCGGCGGAGTTGTGGTCGGACTCGGCCGCGTACACGGCCACCGTGTCGTTGCGGTGCTTCGCGTCGTACATCGCCACGTCGGCGTGGCGCATCAGGGTGGCGAAGTCCTCACCGTGGTCGGGGAAGAGCGCCACACCGATCGAGCCGCCGACGTCCAGCGGCAGCCCGTCCAGCGGGACCGGCTCGGCCAGCGCGGCGACCACCCGGTCGGCTAGGTCCCGCGCCTCCCCCGCGTCGGTGAGCCGGGGCATCACGATGGCGAACTCGTCCCCGCCCAGCCGGGCCACCATGTCCCCGCCGACGGCCTCGGTCAGCCGCGCGCTCACCTCGACCAGCAGCCGGTCCCCCACCGCGTGGCCGAGGGCGTCGTTGACGTGTTTGAACCGGTCCAGGTCGAGCAGGAGCAGGGCCAGCCGGGAGTCCGGCTCGCCCCGGGCGGCGCGTTCGGCGTGCAGGTGGACCTGCTCCCCGACCTCCGCCAGCAGGGCCTTGCGGTTGGGCAGGCCGGTGAGCGGGTCGAGGGAGGCGAGTTGCTGCTGCTCGACGCTGAGCCGGGCCATCCGGTAGACGGCGAACAGCGGCACCAGCACCAGCGGGATCAGCGCCGCGCTGGCCCGGGCCGCGGTGACCAGCACCGGGGCGAGCAGGAGCAGCGAGCCGGTGGAGAGCAGCTCGAACCCGAGCCCCTGCCGCAGGCCGGGCCACCAGCGGTCACCGAACCGCAACCGGACGGCGGCGCTCACCAGCCCGTAGTTGACGAGGAACCAGGCCAGCGTGGCGGCACCCACGACGGCCACGTCCGTCCAGCGCAATCGCCCGCCGTCGAAGACGCTGCCCGCCCCGAGCAGCGTGACCGCGTACGCGGCGCCGAGCGCACAGGCGTACTGGCCGGCGTTGAAGGCGGTCCGCCAGGGGGCGTAACCCATGCGCCAGCCCGACACCACCACCGCCACCGCCTGGACGGCGACCGCCGGACCCAGGCCCCAGCCCAACAGGATCGCGAAGGTGAAGCAGGTGGAGGGGAAGACCGCCGAGGACTGCCGCCGGCCGGGCGGGACGAACGGGCGGGCGTCGCAGGCAACCGCCAGCACCGCCATGGTCCAGAAGGCGGCGGGCAGCTCGTCGAGCCGACCGGGCAGCGTCAGCAGCGGATCGGCCGAGACGAGAACGGCCACCCCGAGGACCGCCGCCACAAAGGCGGAGAACCGCGCCGTCACCTCCGGTGGAACGGAGTTGCGCGGATCGGCGGTCTCCATTCACACCTCCGCAGACGACGACCGGAGTGTCCCGCACACACCGTGCCCCTATGAAACGCCCTCGACGTCGAGTTTCCCGGTATGACAGTCACGAATCGGTCGTAGTCGTAATTAAGTTGGTATACGCGCGCAAGATCCCTGCGGGTGATCAGCCCTCGACGCGGGCGACCTCGCGGGCGGCGTCCGGGCCGGCATCGAGCAGCACACGGAACCCGTCCTCGTCGAGCATCGGCACCTTGAGGCCGGCCGCCTTGTCGGCCTTGGAGCCGGGGTTGTCGCCGATCACCACGAAGCCGGTCTTCTTGGAGACCGACCCGCTCACCTTGCCGCCCCGGCTCTGGATCGCCTCGGCGGCCTGGTCGCGGGAGAAACCGGCGAGCGTCCCGGTCACCACCACGGTCACCCCCTCCAGGGGGCGCGGGCCCTCGTCGACCACCTCCTCCGACATGCGTACGCCCGCGTCGGCCCACTTGCGGACGACCTCGCGGTGCCAGTCGACGGCGAACCACTCGCGAATGCTCGCCGCGATCGTCGGGCCAACACCGTCCACGGAGGACAGCTCCTCCTCGCTCGCCCGGTCGATCGCGTCGACGGAGCGGAAGTGCCGGGCCAGCGCCTGCGCGGCGGTGGGGCCCACGTGCCGGATGGAGAGCGCGACGAGCACCCGCCACAGGTCGCGCTCCTTGGCCACGGCGAGGTTGTCCAGCAGCTTGACCGCGTTGCTGCCGAGGCTGCCGTCCTTGTTGACGAAGAACGGCGAGCGGGACAGCTGCTCGGCGTCCAGGGTGAACAGGTCCCCCTCGTCCTGGATGACCTCCGCGTCGAGCAGGGCGGCGGCACCCTTGTAACCGAGCACCTCGATGTCGAACGCGCCCCGGCCGGCGAGGTGGAAGACCCGCTCACGCAGCTGCGCCGGGCAGCTGCGGGCGTTGGGGCAGCGGATGTCGACGTCGCCCTCCTTGGCCGGCGCGAGCGGCGTGCCGCAGGCCGGGCAGGTGGTCGGCATGACGAAGGGGCGCGCGTCGGCCGGGCGCAGCTCGACCACCGGCCCGAGCACCTCGGGGATCACGTCGCCGGCCTTGCGGATCACCACCGTGTCACCGATCAGCACGCCCTTGCGTGCCACCTCCTGCGCGTTGTGCAGGGTGGCCAGGGCGACCGTCGACCCGGCCACCCGGACCGGCTCCAGGACCGCGAACGGGGTGACCCGACCGGTGCGCCCGACGTTGACGTCGATGTCGAGCAGCTTGGTGTTGACCTCCTCCGGCGGGTACTTGAAGGCGATCGCCCAGCGTGGCGCCCGGCTGGTCGACCCGAGGCGGCCCTGGATGGAGACCGGGTCGACCTTCACCACGACCCCGTCGATCTCGTGCTCCACGTCGTGCCGGTGGGTGCCGTAGTAGGCGATGTAGTCGGCGACACCGGCCAGGTCGGGCACCACCCGCCACCGGTCGCTGGTGGGCAGCCCCCACGCCTTCAACGCCGCGTACGACTCGGACTGGGCGCTCGGCCGGAAGCCGCGACGGGCGCCGATGCCGTGCACGACCAGGCGCAGCGGCCGGGACGCGGTAATCCGGGGGTCCTTCTGCCGCAGACTGCCGGCAGCGGCGTTGCGCGGGTTGGCGAACGGCGCCTTGCCCTGCTCGACCAGGCCGGCGTTGAGGTCGGCGAACGCCGCGACCGGGAAGTAGATCTCGCCGCGCACCTCGATGAACTCCGGCACGTCGGGGAACTCGGTCGACGGGGTGAGCTCCCCCGGCACGTCGCGGATGCTGCGGACGTTGGCGGTCACGTCCTCACCGGTGCGGCCGTCACCCCGGGTCGCCGCGCGCACCAGCCGCCCCTTCTCATAGGTCAGGTTGATCGCGAGGCCGTCGACCTTCAGCTCACAGAGGTAGGGCACCGGACCGCCGGCGTCCCGCTCGACCCGCTCGGCCCACGCGGCCAGCTCCTCGTCGGCGAACGCGTTGTCGAGCGACATCATCCGCTCGGCGTGGGCGACCGGCGTGAAGTCGGTGGAGAAGCTCCCGCCGACCCGCTGGGTCGGTGAGCCGGGCGTACGCAGCGCCGGGAACTCCGCCTCCAGCGCCTCCAGCTCGCGCAACTGCCTGTCGAACTCGGCGTCGGAGACGGTCGGCGCGTCGAGGACGTAGTAGCGGTACTGGTGCTCGGTCAGCTCCTGGCTGAGCACGGCGTGCCGCTCCCGGGCCTCCGGGGTCGGCTCGGTGCCCGCCGCCGCCTCCTGTGCCGCGCTGACCTGCTGGCCGACAACTTCCTCGGACACCGCTTGGGACCTCCCGTTTCTTCGCTACCCGGCACCGTATCGGTCCGGTGGGACACTTCGCCGGTCACCCGCCACGCCCGAGCGGCGAACCGGCCGTTGACGTGCGAGGATCGCCCGACGGCGGCCGGGGTCGCCGCCCGACGCGACGGAGGTACCGATGCCCGAATGGCTGCTCTGGGCGGTGGCGGTGGTGCTGGCGGTGGCCGCCGGCTGGGCGTGGAACGACTGGCGGCGTCGCTCGGCCGGCCGCCGGCCGCCCCGGCG
>NZ_JBFAMU010000450.1:0-4035 GCF_040656655.1 Micromonospora sp. NPDC049799 | reverse complement strand
ACGGGTGAGCCGCGATCGGCGAGCTGCTTGTGCTTGGCGACTGCGGCCGACAGGTGTGGTGGTGTGAGTGCCCAGCCAAGCCGCAGGGCGCCATACACAGCGGGGCGACGACGGTGGCGCCGAGCGCGGCGGCGGCGGCCACCGCGACCGGCCGCACCGTGCCGGTCAGCAGCCCGTCGCGGCGGGCCAGACGCTCGGTGAGCACGGCGCCGGCGACGGCGGCGTTCGCCGCGAACCAGCCGGCCCAGACGAGCTGAGCCGGCCACTGGTTGACGCTGCCGCCGGTGAAGCTGCCGTCGAGCCGGACGATGCCGAAGCCGAATGCGACGCCCAGCTGGCCGGCCCCGGCCAACAGGCTCACCCCGAGCGCGGTGAGCAGCAGTCTGCCCCAGGTCCGAAAGGCCATGTCCGGCACGTTACGGTCCGGTGCGCCCGATCGCCACCGGCGCGCCGTGCGACGTGACGGCCCTGCCTCCGGCGGGTCTACTTGAGTTCGACCAGCCGGGCCAGGTACGTGGTGTCACCGACATTGGTGAGCATGTGCACGGCGCCCGGGTCCCGGTACACCACGCCGCCGGTCGGCTCGTCCGCGTCGATCCGCGTGCCGTCGACGGTCTGCACGACGTTCTTCGCGCCCTGGATCGCCACCACCAGGTAGGGGTGGTCGTGCCGGTGCAGCGGCTGGCGCTCGCCCGGCGCCAGGCGGATGTGCCACACCCGGACCCGATCGTTCTCGTACACGATCTCCTGGCCCACCGGGCCGAGATCGAGCTGGGCGTCGGTCATCGGACTCCGTCCAGGTGGGGGAGCACCTCGGCGGCGATGAGCTCCAGGTGGTCGAGGTCGGTGAGGTCGATCAGGCGCAGGTGGACGCGGGAGGCGCCGATCGCGGCGAACTCGCCGATCCGGTCCACGAGCTGCGCGGGAGACCCGACCACCGGATCCTCCGGCGGCAGGGCGCTCTTGACGTGCAGCGGGGCGGCGCGCTCGCGTGCCTCGGCGTCGGTGCGGCCGATCGCCACCACGATCCCGGCGGAGAGCGCCAGCGGCGCCCGCCCACTCGCGTCCCGCCCGGTCCGGTCGCACGCCTCGCGTACCCGCTCGTACGCCTCGGCGGTCTCCTCGACCGACTTGAACGGCATGTTGAACTCGTCGGCGTACCGGGCGGCCAGTTCGGGGGTGCGCTTCGGGCCGCGCCCGCCGACGATCACCGGCGGGCCGGGCACCTGCACCGGCTTCGGGAGGGCGGGGGCGTCCACCAGCCGGTAGTGGTCGCCGGTGTAGCTGAACGTCCCGCCCGACGGGGTGGCCCACAGCCCGGTGACGATCTCCAGTTGCTCGGCGAGCCGGTCGAAGCGCTCGCCGACACCGGGGAACGGGATGCCGTACGCGGTGTGCTCGCGCTCGTACCAGCCGGCTCCGATGCCCAACTCGATCCGGCCGCCGCTCATCTGGTCGACCTGGGCGACCATCACCGCGAGCGGTCCGGGCATCCGGAAGGTGGCCGAGCTGACCAGGGTGCCGAGCCGGATCCGGCTGGTCTCCCGGGCGAGCGCGGCAAGGGTCAGCCAGGCGTCGGTGGGACCGGGCAACGCGGGCTCGTCGCCCATGGCCCGGTAGTGGTCGGCGCGGAAGAAGCCCTCGTACCCGGCCGCCTCGGCCTCGCGGGCGAAGCGCAACTGGTCGTCGTAGCTCGCGCCGCGGTGCGGCTCGATGAAGACCGACACCCGCATGGTCACCGTCCCTCCGCGCCGGAGGCGACCGGCTGGTCCTGTTCCATCAGCAGTTCGTGCAGGTCGGCGCTGACCCGGGCGACGTCGGCGAGGTGCGCGTTGCGGCCGAGGGTGCGGGGTCGGGGGATGGTCACGTCGACGACCTTGCGGATCCGTCCCGGTCGGGGGCTCAGCACCACCACCCGGTCGGCCAGCAGCACCGCCTCGTCGATGGAGTGGGTGACGAAGACGACGGTGGCGGAGGTCTCCATGTGCACCCGCTGGAGTTCGCCGGACAGCTCCTCGCGGGTGAGCGCGTCGAGTGCGGAGAACGGCTCGTCCATCAACATCACCCGGGGCTCGCCGATCAGCGACCGGCACAGCGACACCCGCTGCTGCATGCCGCCGGACAGCTCGTGCGGGAGGCGCTTCTCGAAGCCGGCCAGGCCGGCGAGGTCGAGCAGGGCGCGGGCCCGGTCCCGGTGCTCCTTCCGCTTCCAGCCGAAGATCTCGACCGGGAGCAGGACGTTGTCGAGGACGGTGCGCCAGGGAAGCAGGGCCGGTCGCTGGAAGAGCATCGCGATGTCCGGTCGGGGCCGGGTGATCGGCGTGCCGGCGACGGTGATCTCTCCGGCGGTCGTCGGGAGCAGCCCGGCGACCAGGCGCAGCAGGGTGGACTTGCCGCAGCCCGAGCGGCCGACGACGGCGACGAACTCGCCCTCGGCGACGTCGAGGTCGATGCCGCGTAGCGCCTCCACCCGGCCGCCACGGCCGTCGAAGGTGCGGGACACCCCGGACAGACGGATCATCTCCGGCGTGCCTCCCTGAGCCGTCGGTCAGCGACTGCGGGAAAGGGTATCCGTCCTGTGTGGCTTTCGCACCGTCCGGGGTGGACGGGAGTTGTTTCCGTTCCGAAACCTCGTACGCCTGGCGTCGCAAAGGTGGGTTTCTCGTACGCTGTGCCCGCGAAGAGTCCCCTCACGACGGTGGTGTCGGCTTTCCCCCCTGAGCCGCCGCCACCAGACAACCCCGCCGGGAGGCCCGCCGCCCCCGGTCGGAAAGGACAAGGTGCACTGATGAGAAGGCTGACCCGCACGGTCGCCGCGGCCACCCTGGCCACCGCCCTCGCCCTGGTCGCCGGCTGCAGCAGCGGCTCGGACTCCGCCGACAGCCCCAAGGGCGGCGACGGCAAGGCGTTGGAGAAGGTGACCTACCTCACCTCGTTCGGCAACTTCGGCCGTGACTCGTACGCCTGGGTGGCCAAGGAGAAGGGTTTCTTCTCCGAGGCCGGCTTCGACGTCGAGATCAAGCCGGGCCAGGGCACCGGCTCGGTCATCCAGACCGTCGTCGGCGGTCAGGCCCAGTTCGGCCCGATCGACCTCACCGGTGGTCTGCTCCAGCTCGGCAACGGCAAGGCGAAGGACTTCGTCGCGGTCGCCGCGATCCAGCAGCGCACGATGGCCGCCATCGCCACGGTCGAGGGCAAGAACATCGCCTCTCCGAAGGACCTGGAGGGCAAGAAGCTCGCCGACACCCCCGGATCCGTCGTGCGAAACCTCTTCCCGACGTACGCCCGGATGGCCGGCATCGACGCGTCCAAGGTGACCTGGGTCAACGGTGAGGCGCAGACGCTGATGGGCACGCTCGCCTCCGGCTCGGTCGACGGCATCGGCCAGTTCGTGGTGGGCCAGCCCACCATCGAGGCGGTCACCAAGAAGAAGGCCGTCCTGCTGCCGTACAGCGACGTGATGCAGGACCTCTACGGCAACGTGCTGATCACGTCCTCGAAGATCGCCAAGGAGAACCCGGAGATGGTCAAGCGGTTCACCGGCGCCCTGATGAAGGGCCTGGAGTACGCGCTGGCCAATCCCCAGGAGGCGGCGGAGATCCTGAAGAAGAACGTCGACGCCACCGTCCCCGCAGCGGCCGCCGCCGAGCTCCAGCTGATGGCCGCGTACGTGCGGTCCAGCAACTCCGGCACCCAGCTCGGCACCCTGGACAGCGGCCGGGTCGCCAAGAGCATCGCGATCCTGCAGGGCGCCGGTGCTCTCCAGCAGAACATCACCCCCGACCAGATCATCGACTTCGGTCTCGCGCCGAAGGCCTGAGCAGGCCCGACCGTGCACGGGGGTGCGCTCCACCGGTCCCCACCGGTGGGGCGCGCCCCCGTCCCGTACCGGCCGACGGGCCGCATGTTGCCAGGAGGATCTCCATGACCGACGTCCGCTCGCCGGAGCCGGCGGTGACGGTCGCCCCGCCCGCGCCGGAAGCCGGATCCTCGGCCGGTCGCACCCGGGCCCGGCGGTGGGGTGGTGGCGCGGCC
>NZ_JBFAMU010000449.1:0-4048 GCF_040656655.1 Micromonospora sp. NPDC049799 | reverse complement strand
GGCGTACCGACGAGGACCGGGTGGGCCCGCTCCGCCGCCGCCCGCGGGTCGGCGCCGGCCGCTCCGGTGGCGTCCACCACCACGACGAGGGGACCGTTGAAGCCCGGTCCGAACCCACGGGCGAGCAGGTCGTACGCCTGGCGGCTGGTCCGCGACGTGGCACCGTTGCCGGGATCGGCGATGCCCAGCCGCATGTCGAGCACCGGGGCGGCGAGCGCGAGCAGGGCGCCGAGCGCCAGCAACGACGCTGTCCAGGGATGGCGCTGCACCAGCGTCGACCACGTCGCCCACCGGGTGCCGTCGCCGGGCCCCCGACCGGCCCGGCGGTGCACCGCCCGCTCGATCCGTCGGCTCATCACCGCGAGCAGGGCGGGCAGCAGCACCAGTGCCGCGACCATGGTGGTGGCCACGGTCAGCGCCACCGCCACCGCGACACCCTGCAACGAGCCGAGCCCCAGCACCACCAGGCCGAGCAGCGCGAGGATCACGGTGGTGCCGGCGAACAGGACCGTACGCCCGGCGGTGTCCACCGCCCGGCGGGTCGCCTCCCCGCTCGTGGCGCCCGAGAGCAGTTCACCGCGGTAGCGGGAGAACAACAGCAGCGCGTAGTCGATGCCGACGCCGAGACCGACCAGCACCATCAGCGGGCTGGTGTAGTCGGCCACCGTCGCGACGTGCGAGGCGAGCACCACCAGGCCCATGGCGGTGCCGACAGCGAAGACGGCGATGACGATCGGCAGGCTGGCGGCCAGCACCGAACCGAAAAGCAGGACGAGGATGACCAGCGCGGCGAGCAGGCCGAGCCCCTCCGCCGGCCCGCCACCGCCCTCCTCCGTCGCGACGACGGCGTCGCCGCCCACCTCGACCCGGAGCCCGTCGCCGTCGACCTGTCGCGCCGTGTCGACCAGGCGGCGCACGTCGTCCGGCGGCACGTCCGCGGTCTCCCTGTCGAGGGTCACGGTGGCGTAGCCGACGGTGCCGTCGGCGTTGAGCGCGCCCGGGTCGGTGAACGGGTCCCGCACGTCGGCGACCGACGGCAGGCCCCGTACCTGGTCCAGCATCCCGCCGACCCGGCCCCGGTTCTCCGGCGTCCCTAGTCCGTCGGGGTCGGCGACCACGATCTGCACGGTCGTGCCGACGGCCTCCGGCGACCCCTCGCGCAGCGTGTCCAGGGCACGTTGCGACTCGGTGCCGGGCAGCGACACGTCGTTGCGGTAGTCCGCACCGACCACCTGCGCGCCCACACTGACCGCGACCAGGACGGCCAGCCAGGAGAGCAGGGCCCACCAGCGGTGCCGGGTCGACCACCCGGCCAGGCGCTCGAACCGGCTCGTCCGCCGGGGCGGCGGCGCGGCATGCTCGGGTGTCGGATTCTGCTTGACCAGCACGGTGACGACCTCCTCGGAACACTGATGACGGTCGCCAACGGTAGGAACGGCGGATGCTCCGCCACGACACCCCGCGTGAGGATCCCGGCGTACCCCCACGGGGGGACGACGGATGCTTCCCCGGGGTGACCCGCACCGCCCACGCCCCCGGATAACCTCGGGTGGTGAGCAGTCGAGCGCGGACCGTGGACGCCGGCGTCGCCGCGCTGGTGCTCGGCGCGTCGCTGCTGGTGCTGACCCTGGAAGGGCTCGGCACCCCCGCACCGGACTCCCGGGCCCTGGACCTGCCGGGTGTCGCGCTGGTCGTCGGCACGTCCCTGCCGCTGCTGGCCCGACGCCGGGCGCCCCTGCTGGTCTACGTGGTCACCGCCACCTGTACCGCCGCGCTGCTGGCCCTGCGCTACCCGCTGGACTTCCCGTTCGGCTGCGTGGTGGCGGTACACACCCTCGCCGGCGCGTACGGCGGCGATCCCCGGCCGGATCGCCGCTGGGGCGCACGGGCCGCCGTCGGGATCTTCGTGCCGGTGGCGGCGAGCGTGTACGCGGTGGCCGGGTACCGCAGCCACAGCACCATGTCCGGCATCCTGTTCTGGGCGTTGACGTTCGCCGGCGCGTGGCTGGCCGGCGAGCTGACCAGGGTCCGCCGGGAGCGCATCGCCGAGCTGGAGGAGCGCGCCGCCCGCGCCGCCCGGGAGGTGGAGCGGGAACGCCGCCTGGCGGTGGCCGAGGAACGTACGCGGATCGCCCGGGAGCTGCACGACTCGGCCGGCCACGCGATCAACGTGATCCTCGTGCAGGCCGGTGCGGCCCGGCTCACCCACGAGCGGGACCCGCAGCGGTCCCTGCGCGCCCTCGCCACCGTCGAGGACGTGGCCCGGGCCACGATCGTGGAGATGGAGCGGATGGTCCGCGTGCTGCGTGACGACGAGAGCGACGTGCCGGCGCCGGCGGACCCGGGTGCGTTCGAGGAGCTGCTGGAGCGGCACCGCCTGGACGGGCTGCGCATCCAGTCGTCGGTGAAGCCGCCGCCGGAGCCGCTGCCGCGCAGCGTCGCCTGGGCGACCTACCGCATCCTCCAGGAGTCGCTGACCAACGCGGCCCGGTACGGGGACGGCAGCGCGGCGGTGACCGTCCACTGCGGAGAAGAGGCCGTGGACATCACGGTGAGCAACCCGACCTCGGCCCGCGCCCGGGCCAGCACCGGGGGTCGGCACGGGATCGTGGGCATGCGGGAGCGCGCCAGCCTGCTCGGCGGCACGCTGGAGACCGCCGCCGAGCGCGGGGTCTTCCGGTTGCGGGCCCACCTGCCGTACGCGGGGTCGGCCCGGTGACGCCGCTGCGGTTGCTGCTCGTCGACGACGACGACCTGATGCGGGCGGGGTTGCGGGCGGTGCTGTCCGTCGACGACGGCATCGACGTGGTCGGCGAGGCGTCGGACGGCCGGGAGGCCGTCGAGCTGACCCGCGTGCTGGACCCGGACGTGGTGCTGATGGATGTCCGGATGCCCAAGCTGGACGGCGTCGCGGCGACACGGGAGATCGTGGCGGGCCGGCACCGGGCGAAGGTGCTGATCCTGACCACGTTCGAGGACGACGACTACGTGTTCGGGGCCCTGCGGGCCGGCGCCTCCGGGTTCATCCTGAAGAGGATCCGGCCGGAACAGCTCATCGCGGGCATCCACACCGTCGCCGACGGCGAGGCGCTGCTCGCGCCCTCGGTGACCCGTACCGTCATCGGCCGGATGGTGGGGCAGGAGACCGTCCCGGCCGATCCGGCATGGGACCGCCGGCTGCGGGAGCTGACGCCCCGGGAGCGCGACGTGCTGGACCTGGTGTCCCGCGGCCTGTCCAACGCCGAGATCGCCGCCCGCCTGGTGATCGAGGAGTCGACGGTGAAGACCCACGTCAAGCGGATCCTGGCCAAGACCGGGCTGCGCGACCGGGTGCAGGCGGTGGTGCTGGCGTACGAGTCGGGTCTGATCCGGCCCGGCCAGGGCCCGGCCTGAGGATCCCACCGGTCCCACGCGTACGCCTGGTCCCGCCAGTGGCCGACGAAGGTCTCCAGACGGCACGTTGCGCGCGGACCTCGCGCCGCACGCGGTCGGCACCTGCGGCGGCATCCGGTGCCGGCGGGTGGACACGTGACGGCAACGAAGAATTCTCATTTTCACCGGATCGAGGGCCCAACCCTCCTAGGGTTGGTCACACCGGTGCTAGTCACGGAGTTGGCCACCCGAACGACGTCCCACGCAGTCAGCGGACGAAATGTGAGGGAAGACGCGTATGAAGACACGGACAGTTCTCGCTACAGCGGCGCTCGGCGTGGGCCTCGGCACGCTGCTGCTCCCCGGCACCGCGCTGGCTGACACCACGGTGTCACCGGCGACCACACCGGTGGGCGGCACGGTCGTGCTGACCGCCACCACCTGCAACCCGAAGTCCGGCGACGCGATCTTCCGCGTGACCGGGCCGAACCGGGACCAGAACGTCCGCTCGACCACCGCCGCGGCGGGCGGTGGGCTGAGCGCCGAACTCTTCACCGCCGGATTCACCCTGGGCACGTACACGGTGACCGCCACGTGCGGCGACGGCAGCCCGGCGGGCAGCGCCACGTTCACCGTCACGCCGATCGGCGGGGCGCCGGCCGGCGGCGGCACCACG
>NZ_JBFAMU010000448.1:0-4068 GCF_040656655.1 Micromonospora sp. NPDC049799 | reverse complement strand
GTTGAGTGCAAGTGCACAAGGGAGCTTGACTGTGAGACTGACAGGTCGAGCAGGGACGAAAGTCGGGCGGCGGCCGCGAACGCGGCGCCGAGAACGGCTCCGACCCGGCCGGCACCGACGACGCCGACGGACAGGTTGCGGGGAAGCGGTGCGTCGGCCGGCCGTGCGGCGGGCCCGGTACGCGGGCGCGGCGAAGCGCTCATGGCGACGATCCAGTCCTCGAGAAGGGGTACCGGTCGATCGCAAGTATGCGCCGGAGCGAGGGAGCCGAAACAAGAAGGTGTGAAAACCTTCACCAATGGTGTCGAGCCGGGTGTTAAGAAGGGACCCCTGCTCTACCGGAGGCGTTAAGCGGGGGCCCTTCCTTACAGTGAGCTGGTGTCGATCCGCTGGCGGAACGCGATGGAACGGGCGCTCTACGGGCCGGACGGCTTCTTCGTGTCCGGGGCCGGCCCGGCGCACCACTTCCGTACCAGCGTGCACGCCTCCCCCGCCTTCGCCGCGGCCCTGTCCCGCCTCCTCGCCCAGGTGGACGCCGCCCTGGACCACCCTCCGGTCCTCGACGTGGTGGACGTGGGGGCCGGTCGGGGGGAACTGCTGGTCGCGCTGCTCCGAGCCGTGGAGGCCCCGCTGGCCGACCGGGTACGCCCCACCGCCGTCGAACTCGCCCCGCGCCCCGGGCACCTACCCGACCGGATCTCCTGGGTGCACGAGATCCCCGACCGCATCACCGGCCTGCTGATCGCCACCGAGTGGCTCGACAACGTGCCCCTGGACGTCGCCGTGCACACCGACAACGGCTGGCACTACCTCCTGGTGGACGCCACCACCGGCCAGGAAACGGTCGGCGCCCCGATCACCCCGGCAGACTCGGACTGGCTGACCACCTGGTGGCCGGCCGACGCCGGAGGGCGGGCGGAGATCGGGCGGGGGCGGGACGAGGCGTGGGCGGACGCGGTGGGCCACGTCGACCGGGGGCTGGCTCTGGCCGTGGACTACGGACACCTGCGCGACGGGCGGCCGCAGGGCGGGTCGTTGACCGGGTACCGGAATGGGCGGCAGGTGCCGCCGGTACCGGACGGGTCGTGCGACGTCACCGCCCACGTCGCCATGGACTCGGTCGCCTCCGCCGGTGAGCGGGTCGCCCGGTGCGCGTACTCCCTGGTCCCCCAGCGAGAGGCGCTGCGGGCGCTCGGGGCCGACGGCGGCCGGCCGCCGCTGAGCCTGGCCGGCCGTGACCCGGCGGGGTACGTGCGGGCGCTGGCCGCCGCGTCGGCGGTGGGCGAGCTGACCGACCCGGTCGGCCTCGGCGGGCACTGGTGGTTGCGACAACCGGTCGGCGTCGCCCCCGGGTCGCTCGTGGCACGATGACGGGCATGACCACCGACGCCGACCTCCGCGAGATGACCGTCGGCACCGGCGCGGGCGGGGAGCAGCTCGGCACCGACATGGTGCTCAACATCGGGCCCCAGCATCCCTCCACCCACGGCGTGCTCCGGCTGAAGCTGGTGCTCGACGGCGAGCGGGTGGTGGCCGCCGAGCCGATCGTCGGCTACATGCACCGGGGCGCGGAGAAGCTGTTCGAGGTCCGCGACTACCGGCAGATCATCGTGCTGGCCAACCGGCACGACTGGCTGTCGGCCTTCTCGAACGAGCTGGGCGTGGTGCTCGCCGTCGAGCGGCTGATGGGCATGGAGGTGCCCGAGCGCGCCACCTGGCTGCGGATGGCCCTCGCCGAGCTGAACCGGGTGCTCAACCACCTGATGTTCCTCGGCTCGTACCCGCTGGAGATCGGCGCGATCACGCCGGTCTTCTACGCGTTCCGCGAGCGGGAGACCCTCCAGGCGGTGATGGAGGAGGTCTCCGGCGGCCGGATCCACTACATGTTCAACCGGGTGGGCGGCCTCAAGGAGGAGGTGCCCGCCGGTTGGACCGGGCGGGCCCGCACCGCGATCGCCGAGGTACGCCGGCGGATGCCCGACCTGGACAACCTGATCCGACGCAACGAGATCTTCCTGGCCCGTACCGTCGGCGTCGGGGTGCTGACGGCCGCCGACGCCGCCGCGTTCGGCGCGTCCGGGCCGGTCGCCCGCGCCTCCGGGCTCGACCTGGACCTGCGCCGCGACGAGCCCTACCTGGCCTACGACCAGCTGGACGTGCCGGTGGTGACCAAGACCGCCGGGGACTGCCACGCCCGCTTCGAGGTGCTGCTCGACCAGGTGTACGCCTCGCTCGACCTCGCCGAGCAGTGCCTGGACCGGGTGGACCGGCTGACCGGACCGATCAACACACGACTGCCGAAGGTGCTCAAGGCCCCGGAGGGACACACGTACGCCTGGACCGAGAACCCGCTCGGCATCAACGGCTACTACCTCGTGTCCCGGGGCGAGAAGACGCCGTGGCGGTTGAAGCTGCGCACCGCCTCGTACGCCAATGTGCAGGCTCTCGCCACCCTGCTCCCCGGCTGTCTGGTCCCGGACCTGATCGCCATCCTCGGCTCGATGTTCTTCGTCGTCGGCGACATCGACAAGTAGTCCGGGCCCCGGCGGGCGGGATCAGCGCCAGCGGTCTCCCGGGGCGGCACGGCCACCGGCGCGGGGCACGTCGTCCCGAGGCGGGTAGCCGTAGTGCTCCTCCTGCCGGCGGCCGTACCGCTCCGGCTCCTGGACCCACTGCGGTTCCGGCTGGCGCTGCGGTTCCGGCTGGCGCTGCGGTTCCCGCTGGCGCGGCGGGCGCCAGTCCTCGGGTACCGGCACGCCGCCGGCGGGCAGTTCCGGCCGGCTCTCCGGCTCGGACCAGCCACCCCGCCAGCCCTCGTCGCCCCGGCCGGGGACCGGACGGTCCTGGGCGCGGCGGGGTTCGTCCCGGCGTACCGCCGCCCAGCGGTCCGCCACCCGGTACTCGGTGCCGGTCCCGTCGGCGTGCACCTCGGCCCGCCGTTCACCGACCCGGACCTCGCGACCCCGGTCGTCCTCCCGCACCGACGCCCAGCGGTCCCCGGTCCGGAGCTGCGACCAGTAGTCCCCGCTCTCCACGTCGTCGCCCGGGGCGTCCGAGCGGTCGGGCTGCTCCACGGGTGCGTCCCAGCGCTGCTCACCGACTCGACCCGCCCACGGGCGCTCGTCCGGCTGCTCCGCACCGGCGCGGTCGTGCCGGGGCGCGCGGTGGTCCCGCTGTCCGCCGGACCAGTCGTGCTCCGGCCGTTCGTGGTCCTCCCGCGGGTCGCCCGGGACACGTTCCTCGGACGCGCCCCACGGCCGGTCGTCGTGGCGACGGTACCGGTCGTCCCCGCCGTCCTCGCCCGTCCACGCGCGGTCGTCGTACTCGCCGCGCGTCCACTCGCGGTCGGCCCCCGCCCGGGGGCGGTCGTCACGCTCGCCGTCACCGGCCCAGGGGCGGTCGTCGGGTTTCCCGTGCGCCGGCCGGGACCGGTCGTCCGTCTCCCCCGCGGCCCACTGCCGGTCCTCCGGGGCCGGCGACCAGCGTCCGGCGGCGCCCCCGTAGCGGGTGCCACCGCCCACCGGGGCTCCCCCGTCCACGATGGTGTGCCGGGTGGTGACGTGCACCGTCTCGGTGTGCCGGACGACACCGAGGGGGCGGGGAGCCGGCTGGCTGTCGTGCTCCGCCGGCCACCCGCCGTACACCCCGGCTGCCCCGGCGGCGGGCCGGTCCCCGGCGGGGACACCGGCCGAACCGCCGTACGTGCCGCTGGCGGGACGCTCGCCGCCGTACACACCGGCCCGCTCGCCCCCGTACGTGCCGGCGGGGGCGGGGCGGTCGCCGCCGTACACCGGGGCGGGACGGTCGACGCGGGGGGCGTGCTGGGGCGCGCGCGGCTCGTCCGCGTCCTCCCGGTCGGCGCGCCACGCCTCGCCGCGCGACGGGAACTGAGCACGACCGGCGGCTGGGTCGTCCGCCGGCTCGACCGCGGCCACCCGGGCCCGGCCGGCGTTCGCCGCCTCGTCGGCGGTGACCAGCGCGGCGCGCCGACGGAGTTGAATACCTTCCGCAGCCGTCCCTCGCAGGCCGGGCACTCGGTCAGCGGCTCGTCGGCGACGGACTGCACCG
>NZ_JBFAMU010000447.1:0-4070 GCF_040656655.1 Micromonospora sp. NPDC049799 | reverse complement strand
GTTACGCACGATCATCGACAAGCGGCAGCTGGACGCGTTCGGCACGCTGCTGCCCGAGGACCAGTTTGAGGTGCTGCAATACCTCGCCGAGGGTCCCGGTGCCCGCGTCCGGCGAGCGCGCTGGCCCAGCGTCGGGTGTGCACCGAGTGCGCCGGCCCGAGCAACAGCACCACGGCCGGCGCCACCGCGACCGGCCGAGCGGCGTCCGCCACCTCGGCGGTACGACCGCCACCCGGCTCAGCCATGCCGGTGCCGTCGGCGCGGGACGGGCGGGGTGCGGGCGGCGCTCACCACCGCACCCCCGCCCGCTCGGCCAGTGCGGTGCGGTAGACCTCCTCCACGTCGGCCACGGTCCGGGCGATGTCGAACCGCTCGAGGCAGCGGAGCCGGCCGAGGCGTCCCATCTGCCGGCGACGCTCGGGGTCGGTCAGCAGGTCGGCGATCGCGTTCGCCAGGGCCGGCGCGTCGCCCGGCGGGACCAGCAGGCCCGTCTCGCCGTGTTGGACGGTGTCCGGCAGGCCGCCGACGTTGCTCGCCACGGCGCCCTTCTCCATGAGAAGTGCTTCGATCATGGCGTAGCAGGCCGACTCCTCGAGCGAGGGATTCACCAGGACGTCCATCGCGGCCAGCACGTTCTGGATGTCGTCGCGGTGACCGGTGAAGTGCAGCCGGTCGGTGATTCCCAAGCGGGCGGCGCGCTCCTCCAACGACCGTCGGTAGTCCCCGGTGCCGACGAACTCGTCGCCCACCACGAACACGTGCGCCGCCGGCACCCGTGCCAGCAACCCCTGTACCGCGTCGATGAGCACCTCGTGTCCCTTGACGCCGATGTCCTGGAAAGCCCGGATGCGGGTCGGGTACATGTGCGCCACCATGCCGACCGTCGGCGTCCCCGGTGCCAGCCCGAACTCGCCGCGGAACGCGTCGCCGGGGGTGGCGGGGTCCAGCCGGTGCACGTCGCATCCGTAGTGGCTGACCGCGACCCGCCGGGCACCGAAGCCGCGGTACCGCTCCGCGAAGGCGGTGCAGGAGCCGATCAGCACGTCGGCGCGGGAGAGCGTGGCCAGATCGATCCGGCGCAGGATGGGGCTGTGCAGGTGGCTGATCCCGGTGACCTGGTTGATGTGCAACCCCCGTCCACCGACGAGGCGGGCGATCCGGCAGGCGACGTTCGCCTTGAGCAGGTGGGCGTGCACCACGTCCGGCCGGAAATCGCGGATGAGCCGCACCAGGCGTAGTTCGGCGGCTGCGACCCGCGGTAGCTGCCGCGGGCGCCAGCCACAGAGCGGGACGATCTCCGTCGGTATGTCGGCGGCTCGCAGCCGGGTCGCCAGCGATCCTTCCCCGGGCACCACGGCGCGGACGTGATGCCCGCGATGGGCCAGTCCGACCACCTGGTCGAAGAACCACGAGCCCCCGTTGGGGGTGGTCGTCACCTGCAGGACCCGTAACGGGCGATCGTCGACGGGTCGGTGGGCTGTTGTCATTCCGGTCTCCTGGTGGCGAGAGCGTGCAGGTGCACGAAGGGGATGAGGACGGACAGGGCGAGCAGCGGTTCCCCGGTCAGGGAGCAGACGGCGACGCCCGTTCCGGCGAGCAGCGCTCCCTCCGCGGCCCAGCCGACCCGGCCCCGGTAGTTCCGCCAGACACGGCGGTAGACGAGCCAGAGCAGGACGCCGAGGAGCAGCGCCCCGACCAGACCCGTCTCGGCCAGCACCGTGAGGAAGAAGTTGTGCGGGTGCGACAGGAGGTGGAGGTGGAAGCCGGGCTGGTACGAGCCGGACGTGACGTGCTGGACGAAGTACTCCGGCAAGCGGCCGTTGTAGCCGAGGTAGCCGACCCCGAAGACGGGAAAGTCCTTGATCATCTCAACCGCCGCCGACCACAGGTCGAACCGCAGCGCGGAGGACACGTCGAGACCGCCGTCGACGGTCGTCTCGTTGGCCCGATCCATGATCGTCGCCGGCACCAGGGTCGTGGTGGTGACGCCGAGCGTGGCCGCCACCGCGACCGTCACGCCCACCCAGAGACCGGTGCGCACCAGCCGCCGCAGCGCGAAGAAGACGAGCACCGCACTCGCCCCCAACCAGGACGAGCGACTGTACGAGTAGGCCAGTGCCACCACGATCACCGGCAGGGCGGCGATCGCGGCCGCCCGTAGCGCCACCGGGGCCGGGCGGGTGAGTCGCGCCAGCAGCACGGCCAGGGCCACCACCAGCATGGGGCCCCACACGTTGTGGTTCACGCCCTGCTGGTTGACGTCGATGACCTCCACCGGTCCGCCGCGCTGCATGGTCCTGACGGCGTGCACGAGGCCGACTCCCGTCGCGGCGAAGGCGTAGGCGAGCAGGGCCCGGTGGTCGGCGGCGCCACCGCGCAGCGCCAGGGGCAGGCAGATCATGGGAATCGCCACCACCGCAACCGGCGCGATCGCCGCGGCGGGGCCCAGGTCCGGGTTGGTCACCGCGGCCCCGATCGCCATGAGTGCGACCAGGGCGCCGATGAGCCAGGCGCAGTGCGGGTCCCGCCAGGTCACCCGTCGGCGTAGGAGCTGGCCGGCCAGGCAGACCAGGATGAGCAGGAGCAGTTCCATGGTGCCTACGGCGAACGGTCCGGGCAGCTGGCCGGCGGGAGCGCACAGCGCCAGAGCCCAGACGCCGAGCGTCGGCACCATCAGGATGGCCACCAGCAGCCCGAGTCCGGCCACCAGCAGTGGCAGAGGCAGCGACAGCGAGTCCAGCCGGGTCGCAAGGACCCCGCAGGCGGTGGCCACGACCGGGACGAGTGCGGTGACCAGCAGCGGTCGACCGGTGAGCGGGAAACCCCGTCGCGGCGACGCCGCCCGTCCCCGCCCGGACCGCTGCCGGGCCGGATCCGCCCGTAGGAAGGCCGGCGCGATCGCCACGGCGTAGACCAGGTAGCCCGCGCTGCTCGCCAGGCCGGCCCCGACAGCTCCCATCCGAGGTACCAGGACCGCCATACTGCCGAGGCCGACGGCGAGCGCCGCGACGGCGGCCGCCGCGATCGCCACCGGCCGATCGACTGCCGTGAGGTAGCTCTGCGCCACCCGGGCCAGGGAGAAGATCGCCACGCCGGGCAGCAGTGCCCACAGCACGGGCACTGCGGGGTCGAACTCGTGCCCGAAGAGCAGTGGCACCACATGAGGACCGGCCAGGGCGAGAACTCCCGCTCCTACGGCGGTGAGCAGCAGCGTGCCCCCGCCGAGCCGGGCCACCGACCGCCAGGAGGCGGCCCCGTTGGCGACGGTCGGTACCAGAATCAGGCTCACCGCGATCGGAATGATCAGCAGGACCTCGGCCAGCGCGAGCGCGACCGAGTAGACGCCGACCGCGCTCGCCCCGACCAGCAGTTGGATCACCGGGACCTGGGTGCGGATCATGCCGAACTGCGCGAGGTTCGGCAGGTAGGCCCGGCGGGCCGAGGAGCGGTACTCGACGTTCGTCAGGGGTTCCCCGTCGACCGGCCCGGCCGACCGGGACCGGACCAGCAGGGCGGCCAGCCCGACGACCTGGCCGGCGGCGTACACCGCCATCACCGTGGCGGGCGTGGTCCGGCCGGTGGCGACGAGGGCCGCCAGACCGGCCAGGTAGGTGACGAGGGAGGCCACCACGACCAGGTTGTACGCGGGGGCCCGGCCACGGCCGATCTCGGTGGCCCCGAGCAGCGCGCTCAGCAGCACCACCGGGCAGAGGGCCGTGGCGATCCCGAAGGTGAGCGGATCCAGGCCGAGGCGGACCGGCTCCGCGACGGTCAGGCCGGCGACCGCCCACAGCGCGGCCACGCCGGAGCCGAGGGTGACGGCGTAGCGGAGGCTGGCCCGTACGGTGTGCCGGTGCGCGGCGGTCGAGCGCCCGGCCAGGCGAAGGTTCGCGGTGTCCAGACCGACGGCGCAGAGGGTGCTGAAGACGGCGGAGCAGGTGATCGCGACGGCGAGCAGACCGCGGTCGTGCGGGCCGAGCGCGCGTGCCGACAGCACCCCGGCGACGAGGCTGATCAGCAGCGAGCCGACGCGGGCGCCGGCGGTGCTGGCGGCGGCACCGACCAGCCCG
>NZ_JBFAMU010000446.1:0-4071 GCF_040656655.1 Micromonospora sp. NPDC049799 | reverse complement strand
CGTGAAGGTGGGCGAGCACCTGACCGCCACGCTGACCGAGCTGGGTGTGCCGGCGGACATCATCACCGACGTGCAGGCGGTGCTGGCCCAGGTGCCGGCGCAGCGAGTCGGCGCGGCCGGCGATCGAGGAGACCCGCTCCTCGGCGGTACGCACCGCGAGCCGCACCTCCATCTCGTTCTGCCGGGCACCGGGGACCATCGCGGCAAGCTGGTCCCGCTCCTCGGTGGACGGCTCGGCGTCGATCGGGGTCTCCTCGGCCAGCCGCAGGCGCTCCTCCAGCTCCGCGAGGGCGAGCAGGTCCCGTTCCCGGGCCGCCTCGGCCCGGGAACGGGACGCACCGAGCCGGTCGGTCTCCGCCTTGGCGGACCGGGCGGCGGCCCCCAGCTCGGCCAGCCGGCGCGCGGCGGCGTTGCGGTGGCTCTCCGCCTCGCGCTTCGCGGCGGCGGCGTGCTGCACCGCCTCCTTCGCGGTGGCCACCTCGGCGCGCGCGTCGACCAGCTGCTCCCGCAGCTCGGCGCTGGTCCGCTCGGCGGCGAGGCGGTTGGTGCGGGCCTCCTCGACGGCGGCCTGCACCTCGATGAAGCTGGGCGCCTTGGCCGAACCGCCGGCCGCCGCGTACGCGCCGACCACGTCGCCGTCCGGTGTGACCGCGCGCAGCTCCGGGTTACCGGCGACCACCTCGGCCGCCGCCGCGAGGTCGGAGACGACCACCACGTCACGCAGCGCGCGGTGCACGGCCGGGCGGATCTCGGCGGAGCACTCCACCAGGTCGGGAGCCCAACGGGCGCCCTCGGGCAGCGTCGGGCGCAGCGCGTCGGCGGACCCGTCCATACCGGGTCCCGCGGGGCTGCCGACCAGCAGGCCGGCCCGGCCCGCGTCGGAGATCTTGAGCAGCCGCATCGCCTCGACCGCCTCGTCGACCCCGCTCATGGCCACGGCGTCGGCGAGCCCGCCGAGCGCGGCGGCGAGCGCGGCCTCGTGTCCGGGCGCGACGGTCAGCAGCCCGGCGAGGCTGCCCAACAGCCCGGGAACCTCGCCGGCGCGGGCCAGCAGGGCACCGGCGCCGTCCTTGCGCCGCAGGCCCAGGGCGAGCGCCTCCTCCCGGGCCTTCCAGGTGGCGGCGTCCTTCTCCGCGGAACGCTCGGCGTCGCTCAACGAGCGGACGGTGGCCTGCGCCCGTTCCTGGGCGGCGACGGCCTCCGCGTGCCGGGCGTCCAGGTCGGCGTTGTCCCGGTCCGCCTCGGTCGACTGCGCGGCGACCGCGTCCAGGTCCGCCTGTGCCTTCTCGGCCCGACCGAGCGCATCGGTGTGGGCGGCGGCGAGGCGTTCGATCTCCTCACCCGCCGTGGCCGTACGCGCCCGCGCGGAGTTCACCTGCCCGGTCAGCCGCGCCAGCCCCTCCCGCCGGTCGGCGATGGCCTTGGCCGCGGCGACCAGCTCGCGTTCGGCGGCGGCGAGCTGACGCTCCAGCTCCTGCCGGTGCTCCACCGCCTCGGCCAGCCGGATCTGGTCGTCGGTGAGCGCGGCGCGCAGCTCCTCCTCCTGCTCGCGGACCCGCTCGGCCTCCGCCTCCAACTGGTCCGGGTCGCGCCCCGGGCGCTCGTCGTCGGGGGTCGCGCTGAGGTGGCGCAGCCGCTCCCGGGCCAGCTGCTCGATCGAGCGGAACCGCTCCTGCAAGGCGGACAGCCGGTACCAGGTGTCCTGGGCCGCGGCGAGCAGCGGCGCGTCCTCCGCGAGGGCGGCCTCCAGCTCGGCGAGCCGCGCCTGGACCTCGACGTGCTCGGCCTCGACCTGCTCGCGGCGTTCGCGTACCGCGGTCTCGTCGGCGATCTCCTTGTCGAGCGTCGCACGGAGGGTGGCCAGGTCGTCGGCGAGCAGCCGAAGCCGGGCGTCCCGCAGGTTGGCCTGGATGGCGGCGGCGCGGCGGGCCACCTCGGCCTGCCGGCCCAGCGGCTTGAGCTGGCGGCGCAGCTCGGCGGTGAGGTCGGTCAGCCGGTTGAGGTTGGTCTGCATCGCGTCGAGCTTCCGCAGCGCCTTCTCCTTGCGCTTGCGGTGCTTGAGGACGCCGGCCGCCTCCTCGATGAACGCCCGCCGGTCCTCCGGCTTGGCGTGCAGCATGCCGTCCAGGCGGCCCTGCCCGACGATGATGTGCATCTCCCGGCCGATGCCGGAGTCGCTCAGCAGCTCCTGGATGTCGAGCAGGCGGCAGGAGTCGCCGTTGATCTCGTACTCGCTTTCGCCGGAGCGGAACATCCGGCGGGTGATGGAGACCTCGGTGTACTCGATCGGCAGCGCGCCGTCGGTGTTGTCGATCGTGAGGGTCACCTCGGCCCGGCCCAGTGGGGCGCGGCCGGCCGTGCCGGCGAAGATGACGTCCTCCATCTTGCCGCCGCGCAGGGCCTTAGCGCCCTGCTCGCCGAGCACCCAGGCGATGGCGTCGACGACGTTGGACTTGCCGGAGCCGTTCGGGCCCACCACGCAGGTGATCCCCGGCTCCAGCTTCAGTGTCGTCGCGGAGGCGAAGGACTTGAAGCCCTTCACCGTCAGGCTCTTGAGATGCACCTTCTCGATCCTCGTCCGGTGGCCGCCGTACCGTCGCCGGCTGCGCGGACCTGGGTGAACCCGCAGCCTAACCCGCTGTCGCGGACCAGCCGGCACGCGACCCGCCTGGTGCGCATTCCGTGATCACCGTCGGGACAGTTTCCGCGCCGGCGCGAACAAGATCGTCAAATGGTCGCCGGAGAATGGGGCGGACAGAGCTGCGCGCCGGCACATAAGTGTCGGCGCGCCTTTTCGCGGGTGGTGCGATTCAGTTTTCCCCGACCCGGAGATCAGGTCAGTGCGGGCTCAGCGAGCCGGAGCAGGTCGTCCGCCTCGGACGCCGCCGCCGCGAGCCGATCGTTCTCGGCACGCAACCGCGTGATCTCGAACTCGAGTGCCTGAACCCTGGAACGCAGTCGGGTGACCTCGTCGAGCAGGCGCCGGTCGGGCGCCGCACCTACGTGGCCGTACAGGGCCTTCGCCATGTTGACTCCTTGATATGCGCTGCCGGAAAGGCCGGCCAACGCGCGCCCAATGTGTACGCGGCTGTCACCCCAGGCGATTCTGGGCATGACCGGGCGCGACTGGCGACACCTACATATTGAGCCGATACCCCCTCCTTCGTCAAGTTCTCGCAGGCCGTAGATCATCTCCACGTCGACCTGTCCACTTGTCGGGGGCTGCCTCGCGGCGCGGACACGCTCTGTCCGGACCACTTCACTGTACGCCCGGATCCTCGGAAGTCCCTACCCGTGCGTCCCGGTTCCCCTTAACTCTTCCTTAGCCACGTTGCCGCAGTTCGGGCCGACACGTAGCGTCACCACGGCTCCGAACCGACCCCTGGAGGCTGAGGCGTGTACGGCTGGACCGACCCGATCAACCCGGACGACGTCGATCCGCGTCCCGAGCCGCCGAGCGACGAGCCGGCCTGGCTGACCGACCGTCCGGCGCCCCGCTCGTCGTACCTCTTCGGCGACGAGCCGGACCGGCCCGTCGACGAGCGGCACCACGACCAGCCCACCGAGCAGTGGCAACCCGGGCCGCCGCAGGCCGACCCCTACCGGGCCGACCAGCCGTACGGGGCCGGCCACCACCCCTTCCGGGACGACCAGCCGGCCGCTCCGTGGCAGCCCGCCGACCGGTGGCGGGACGACCCCACCACGGCCTGGCAGCCGGCGGACGAATGGCGGGACGAGCCCGCACCCGACCGGCACGAGGCGGCGCCGACCGCGCAGCTGGCCGCCGTCCCGCCGCTCGATGCCACCGGGACGGGGCACGCGTACCGGCCGGCGGTACCGGACGCCGAGTCGACCAGCGAGGGGCGGCACCGTCCGCCCCGCCGGTTCCCCCGTCCGATGCTGATCGGTGGGGCCGCCGCCGCGGCCACCCTCGTGGTGAGCCTGGGCGTCGGCGCCGTCGCGCTGACCGGCGGTGAGGTGCCGAGCCTGATACTCCGCCGAAAGAACTGCTTTCTTGCTACGCACCTCTACGCGGCGCACAGTCGCGTCTGACATCAGTTCCGGATCCAG
>NZ_JBFAMU010000445.1:0-4077 GCF_040656655.1 Micromonospora sp. NPDC049799 | reverse complement strand
GGTCGGCGTCGCGCGGTAGCTGCCGGCGACGAGGGCGACGAGGATCGCGCTGAGGGCGTACGTCCCGGCGTTGACCGCGAACGGGGCGCTCGCGGCGAGCACGAACAGGAACCCGCCGAGCGGCCCGGCGAGCATGCCGTGCGTGAGGGTGTGCCCGCCGCCGAGCCAGCCGTTGGCCCGTTCGAGCAGGTCGCGGGGCACGACGGCCGGGAGCACGGCCTGGCTCGCCGCACGGAAGACCACCTCGCCGGCATTGGCGAGGAACAGCACCGCGTAGAGCAGGACGATCCCGGCCCGCCCGGAGATGATCTCCACGGTGAGGGCGGCCAGCGCGACCACCCGAACGACGTCGATGACGATCATCAGGCGGCGACGGTCGACCCGGTCGACGAGGACACCGCCCGGCAGGGCGAAGAGCAGCCAGGGCAGCCAGGCCACCGCCGCGGCGGCGGAGACCACCAGCGGGTCGTCGGTGCGGGAGGCGACGAACAGCGGCGCGGCGACGGTGGCCATGCCGCTGCCGAGCGCCGACAGCGTGCTCGCCGCCCACAACCGCCCGAACCGCCCGCCCAGCCGCGCCTCTGTCCGCCCCGTCACAGCGCGTGAACCTACCAGCGGTACCGGGCCACCAGCCGCCGGTTTATCCCTTGGCAGAAGCCGGCCGGTGTGCGAGCGTCGCGCCGTGGAGAACCACCTGGAAGTCAACCGGGCCAACTGGGACGACCGGGCCGCCGCCCACGCGGCGTCGCCCGGGTACGCGGTGGACCGGTTCGTCGCCGACCCCGCGTACCTGAGCGAGGTGGTCCGGTTCGACCTGCCCCGGCTCGGCGACGTCGCCGGCCTGCGCGGGGTGCACCTGCAGTGCCACATCGGCACGGACACGATCTCCCTGCACCGCCTCGGGGCGCGGATGACCGGCCTGGACTTCTCCCCCGCATCCCTGACCCAGGCCCGCCGCCTGGCCGAGCACACCGGCGCGGCCGTCGACTTCGTACGGTCCGACGTGTACGACGCGCCGGCCGCGCTGGGCTGGGGGGCGTTCGACCTGGTCTACACCGGGGTCGGGGCGCTGTGCTGGCTGCCGGACATCCGCCGCTGGGCGCAGGTGGTGGCCGCGTTGCTGCGGCCGGGCGGTCGGCTGTTCCTGCGGGAGGGGCACCCGATGCTGTGGGCGCTGGACGATACCCGCGACGACGGTCTGCTCACGGTCGAGCACCCCTACTTCGAGCGGCCGGAGCCGACCGAGTGGGACGAGCCGGGCACGTACGTCGAGACCGACGCGACCTTCACCCACAACCGCACGTACGAGTGGAACCACGGGCTGGGCGAGGTGGTCACCGCCCTGCTCGACGTGGGGTTCCGGCTGACCATGCTGGTCGAGCACGACAGCGCGCCGTGGGACGCCCTGCCCGGGCGGACCACCGCGGACGAGCACGGCGAGCACCGGCTGCGGGACCGGCCGTGGCGGCTGCCCCAGACGTACACCCTTCAGGCGGTGCGCACCGCCTGACGCCCGTCACCGCGCCTCAGGTCCCGGGCCGGTCGGCGGCGCGCTGGCGGTAGATGACGTGCCGGCGCAGCGGCTCGTCGGTGACCCTCGGGTGGTCGAAGTCCTCGGTCGGGTCGGTGGTCATGCCGAGCCGGCGGGCCAGCGCGTGCGAGCGCAGATTCGGCACGGCGATGACGGCGAGGATCTCGGGAAGGCCGACGGTGTCGAACCCGTACGCCAGGGCGGCGCGGGCGGCCTCGGTGGCGTACCCGTGGCCCCAGGCGGACCGGGCGAGCCGCCAGCCGACCTCGACCCCGCTGAACGGCATCCCCTCGTCCATGCGGTCCAGCCCGGTGACGCCGACGAACTCGCCGGTGTCGCGGACCTCGACGGCCCAGAAGCCGTAGCCCCGCCGGTCGAGGACCTCCTGCCAGCGGCGGGCGGCGGCGATCGACCGTTCCGGGGCCAGCGGCGGGCCGAGGTACCTCAGCACGTCGGGATCGGCGTTCAGGTCGGCCCAGGGGGCCAGGTCGGACTCCCGCCAGTGCCGCAGCACCAGCCGCTCGGTGTGGATCTCGGTCACCGCACGACCCTAGCCGCGGCACCGGCGGCCACGCAGCCCCGTGCGTCCGGGAGACTGGACAGGCAGCCACACGGTTGCCTAAGCTGAAAGGCAGCCAGATGGCTGCCTTTCGCGGAGGGTGAGATGGACGAGGTGTTCCGGGCACTGGCCGACGCCAGCCGGCGCCGTCTGCTCGACGACCTCAACGCCCGCAACGGGCAGACCCTGCGGGAGCTGTCCGCCGGGCTCGCCATGACGCGGCAGTCGGTCAGCAAGCACCTCGCCGTCCTGGAGGCCGCCAACCTGGTCACCACCGTGCGCCGCGGCCGCGAGAAGCTGCACCACCTCAACCCCGCCCCGATCAACGCGATCGCCGAGCGGTGGATCGACCGGTACGACCGCGAGCGCGTCCGCGCGCTGTCCGACCTGCGCAGAGCATTGGAGCGGGAACCGATGGAGAGTCCCACGTTCGTCTACACCACGTACATCAACACCACGCCGCAGCGGCTCTGGGCCGCGCTGACCGAGCCGGAGTTCACCCGCCGCTACTGGGGCGGGGTCGCCCTGCGGTCGGACTGGCAGGTCGGTTCGCCGGTGCTGTGGCAGGACGCGCCGGACGCCGAGGCGCGCGACCTCGGGCAGCACGTGCTGGCCGCCGAGCCGTACCGGCTGCTCTCGTACAGCTGGCACGGCTTCGGACCGGAACACGCCGCGCACTTCGGCTGGTCGGCGGAGGAACTCGCCGCCCGCCAGCACGAGCGCCGGTCCAGGGTGACCTTCGAGATCACCCCGTACGGCGGCTTCGTGAAGCTCACCGTCGTGCACGACGACTTCGACCCCGACAGCGAGATGTACCGGGCGATCAGCGGTCAGCTCGGCGACGGCGGCGGTTGGCCGGAGCTGCTGGCGAGCGTGAAGACGCTGCTGGAGACGGGCGAACCGCTGCCCGACCCGGTGCCGGCCGGCTGAGGCCGGCACCGGGGTCGGGGCGGGCTATCCCCGGCGGCGGGCGCCGAGGGCCGCACCGAGGGCGGCTCCGGCGGCCGCCAGGTACAGCGGCAGGAAGCGGATGCCGGCCGGTCCGCCCCCGACGAGGCTCAGGATGCCGACCACCTCGGACAGGACGCAGCCGAGCACGAATCCCAGCAGGGCGCCCACGCCGGCGCCGATCGCGACGTTCATCAGTTCCCCTCCTCTCCGTCAGCGGTGTTCGAGGGCGACCCGGGGCAGGCGGCGGGCCAGCGGCGCCGGCAGCCACCAGGCCCACCGGCCGAAGAGCTGCATGACCGCCGGCACGATCAGGCACCGGATGACCAGGGCGTCGACGAGCACGGCCACGGCGAGGCCGAGCCCGAACTGCTTGAGCATCCGTCCCGGATCGAACAGGAACGACCCGAAGACCACCACCATGATCGCTGCGGCGGCGGTGACGATCCCGCCGGTGGTGGCGATGCCGTGGCGGATCGCCGCCGGTGCGTCGTGGTGTTCCTCCCAGTGCTCATGCATCCGGGCCAACAGGAAGATCTCGTAGTCCATCGAGAGCCCGAACGCGATGGCGAAGATGAGCACCGGCACGAACGCCTCGATCGGGCCGGGCTGCACGCCGATCGCGTCGGCGAGGAACCCCTGCTGGAACACCAGGGTGACGACGCCCAGCGAGGCGCCGACGCTGAGCAGGTTGAGCACCGCCGCCTTCAACGGGATCACCAGCGACCGGAACACCAGCACCAGCAGCAGGGACGACAGGCCGACCACCACGGCGACGAACAGCGGCAGCTTGTCGGCCACCGCCTCGGAGAAGTCGACCGTGGCGGCCGTGGTGCCGCCGACCAGGAACGCCGCGCCGCTGGAGGCTCGCAGCGGGGGCAGCACGTCGGCGCGCAGCCGCTGCACGAGGTCCGCGGTTCGGGCGTCCTGCGGCTTGGCGTCCGGGAACACGATCATGGTCGCGGTGCGACCGTCCGCGGTGGGGAACGGCGGGGTCACACCGGCCACGCCGGGCGTACCGACGAGGACCGGGCGGGCC
>NZ_JBFAMU010000444.1:0-4083 GCF_040656655.1 Micromonospora sp. NPDC049799 | reverse complement strand
GCAAGGCCGCGGGCACCACCGCCGAGGTGGCCGACAAGGCCGGCGCGCCGGCCAAGAAGGCGACCCGGGCCACCAAGGCCACGGTCGCCGCCGCCGGTACCGCGAAGGCGACCAAGGCCGCCGGCAAGGCCGAGGGCGCCGAGGGTGCCGAGGGCGACATCGATCCGGAGCAGTTGGCCGCCGAGATCGAGGACGTCGTGGTCGAGGAGCCCGCGGAGCTGACCCGGGCCGCCGAGGCCGACGCGGCCAGCTCGGCCACGGACAACGACTTCGAGTGGGACGACGAGGAGTCCGAGGCCCTCAAGCAGGCCCGGCGGGACGCTGAGCTGACCGCGTCCGCCGACTCCGTCCGGGCGTACCTGAAGCAGATCGGCAAGGTTCCGCTGCTCAACGCCGAGCAGGAGGTCGAGCTCGCGAAGCGGATCGAGGCCGGCCTGTACGCCGCCGAGCGGCTGCGCGCCTCCGAGGAGGGCGAGGAGAAGCTCAGCCGCGAGATGGTCCGCGACCTCGGGTGGATCTCCCGGGACGGCGAGCGCGCCAAGAACCACCTGCTGGAGGCCAACCTGCGGCTCGTCGTGTCGCTGGCCAAGCGCTACACGGGCCGTGGCATGGCGTTCCTGGACCTGATCCAGGAGGGCAACCTCGGCCTCATCCGCGCCGTCGAGAAGTTCGACTACACCAAGGGCTACAAGTTCTCCACGTACGCCACCTGGTGGATCCGCCAGGCCATCACCCGCGCCATGGCCGACCAGGCCCGCACCATCCGCATCCCGGTGCACATGGTCGAGGTGATCAACAAGCTCGGCCGGATCCAGCGTGAGCTGCTCCAGGACCTGGGCCGTGAGCCCACCCCGGAGGAGCTGGCCAAGGAGATGGACATCACACCCGAGAAGGTGCTGGAGATCCAGCAGTACGCTCGGGAGCCCATCTCGCTCGACCAGACCATCGGCGACGAGGGCGACAGCCAGCTCGGTGACTTCATCGAGGACTCGGAGGCCGTCGTCGCCGTCGACGCGGTGTCCTTCTCGCTCCTGCAGGACCAGCTCCAGCAGGTGCTGCAGACGCTCTCCGAGCGGGAGGCGGGCGTGGTGCGCCTGCGCTTCGGCCTGACCGACGGTCAGCCCCGGACGCTGGACGAGATCGGCCAGGTGTACGGGGTGACCCGGGAGCGCATCCGCCAGATCGAGTCCAAGACGATGTCCAAGCTGCGCCACCCGTCGCGGTCGCAGGTTCTCCGGGACTACCTGGACTGAGCCCCGAGCGTCAACTGAGCGTGTCGTTTTGGACACTTGGTGTGCAACGTCTGATGGCGATCACATGGATGCACGATTGTGATCGTTGACGTGGCACCCTTGGTGCACGGCACACTGTCCGGAGCCATGTGTGACCTCGGTCCCCCGCGGGCACACAGGGAAGGCAGCGCCCGACGTGGGTGTTGCACGATAGGTGAGCAACGACCGAAGAGAGTGTTCATCGGTGACGACCAGAGGAGGAAGGCGATGACCCCGACCCTCACGCCGCCGCCCGAGACGGTGAGCCCCCCGGCCGCCGATGAACGGTGCGACCGCTGCAACGCCGCCGGCAAGCTCCGGATCACCCTCTCGGGTGGGAGTGAGCTGGTGTTCTGTGGACACCACGCGAACAAGTACGCGGAGGATCTCGTGAAGATCACCGTGCGCTACGCGTCCGACCCGGAGTTCAGCTGGCGTGGCGCCGATCTGATGGCGAACTGACCCAGTAACCCCGACATAGCCGACCGGAGGCACCCGAAAGGGCGCCTCCGGTCGGCTTTTTCGCACGCCCCACGCCCCACGCCCCACGCCCCACGCCCCACGCCCCACGCCCCACGCCCCACGCCCCACGCCAAGATCGTGCTCGATCCTGGATGTAGTGGTATCCGGGTGCCAAGAAGGCCACTACTTCACGGATCGAGCACGATCTTGAGCCGGACGGGCCTCGGGGACAGGGGCCCCGGCGGGGTCAGAGCGTCTGGACGGTGGCGATGCGCTCTTCAAGCTGCTCGATGGTCGCCTGGGCGCTCGGCGGGCCGCCACAGATCCGGCGCAGCTCGGCGTGGATCTTGCCGTGCGGCTGGCCCGTACGGTGGTGTCGGGCGGCCACCAGGGCGTTCAGCTGGCGACGTAGCGCCACCCGACGCTGGGCGGCACTCATCGGTGCCGGAGGCGCGACGGGGGCCGCAGCGGCCGGCTCAGCGGCCCTGGAGACGGCACGACGACGTTGGGCGGCCAACTGCTCGGCCTGTCGCTTGGTGAGCAGGAGCGAGACCTGGTCGGCGGTCAGGAGGCCGGGCAGGCCGAGGTACTCCTCCTCCTCGGGCGTGCCGGCCTGGGCCGCCGTGCCGAACGAGGCGCCGTCGAAGATGACCTGGTCCAGCTCGGCGGTGGCGGAGAGGGCCGCGAAGCGCTTCTCCAGTTCGCCGCTGGCCTGGTCGTCACGCTGGGCCCGTTCCAGCAGGTCGTCGTCGAAGCCCTCGCGGTCCTTCGGCTTGCCCAGCACGTGGTCGCGCTCGGCCTCCATCTCGCTGGCCAGCCCCAGCAGGTGGGGCACGCTGGGCAGGAAGACCGAGGCAGTCTCACCGGGGCGCCGGGCCCGGACGAACCGGCCGATCGCCTGGGCGAAGTAGAGCGGGGTGCTGGCGCTGGTCGCGTACACCCCCACGGCCAGGCGGGGGATGTCGACGCCCTCGGACACCATCCGGACCGCGACCATCCAGCGCTGGTCGGACTCCGCGAACGTCGCGATCCGCGCGGAGGCACCCACGTCGTCGGAGAGCACCACGGCGGCCCGCTCCCCGGTCACCTGCTCGATGAGCTTGGCGTACGAACGGGCGGTCTGCTGGTCGCTGGCGATCACCAGCCCACCGGCGTCCGGCATGCCGGCGTTGCGCAGCACGGTGAGCCGCGCGTCGGCCGCGCGCAGCACCTGCGGCATCCAGTCGCCGGCCGGGTCCAGCGCGGTGCGCCACGCCTGCGCCACGAGGTCCTGGGTCATCGGTTCGCCCAGCCGCGCCGCCAACTCCTCACCGGCGTTGGTGCGCCACCGGGTCTCCCCCGAGTACGCGAGGAACAGCACCGGCCGGACGACGTTGTCGCGGAGGGCGTCGGAGTACCCGTACACGGAGTCGGCGTGGGAGCGCAGCAGTCCGTCGCCGCCCCGCTCGTAGGTGACGAACGGGATGGGGTTGTCGTCGGAGCGGAACGGCGTACCGGTGAGCATCAGGCGCCGCTCGGCGCCATCGAAGGCGGCCTTCACCCCGTCGCCCCAGGAACGGGAGTCGCCGGCATGGTGGATCTCGTCGAGGATGACCAGGGTCCGGCGGGTGAGGGTGCGCCGCCGGTGCACCTGCGGGGCCATGCCCACCTGGGCGTACGTGACGACGGCGCCGTGGAAGTCGGCCGAGGAGTGCAGGTCGGCGTTGCGGAACGCGGCGTCGAGCTGGATGCCGACCCGGGCGGCCGACTGCGCCCACTGGGTCTTCAGGTGCTCGGTGGGGGCGACCACGGTGACCGCCTCGACGGTGCCGTCCGCCAGCAGCTCGGCGGCGATCCGCAGGGCGAAGGTCGTCTTACCGGCACCGGGGGTGGCGACCGCGGTGAAGTCGGGGTCACGGCGACGGAGGTACTCCACGAGCGCCTTGCGCTGCCACGCACGTAGGGCGGGGAACGTCTCGATCGCCGGCATGCGGGCCGCCACGCGAAGCTCCTCTCCGACCGCTTGACGAGCGGACCCCGGCCGAGGGCCACGGTGCCGCCGCCCATGAAAACGCCTCCGCGCAGTAGATGCCGCGAAGGCCGACTCAGCATAACCAGCGGAGCTCCCACAACCCACTCGACGCCACGCTGGTCACATCGGGCCCCGGCCCGCACGCCCTCCCCACGCCCGCGATCTTGCACTTTCGGTCGCCGAAACAGCCCGCATCGCGGCTCTCGCCCCGACCCAAACTGCAAGATCCCGGCGGGGCGGGGCGGGGCGGGGGTGGGGGCGGGGTTTGGGGTCGGGGGGGGGGGGGGCGGACCAGCAGGGCGTCCTTGGAGTCGGCCAGGTCGACGTGGACCGTGTCGC
>NZ_JBFAMU010000443.1:0-4084 GCF_040656655.1 Micromonospora sp. NPDC049799 | reverse complement strand
CCCTCGCCGGCGCTGGCGCTCGGCGACGGGGTCCCGTTGTCGGCCGCCATCGCGACGGTCGGCGCCGCGACGCCCACGCCGAGCACGCCGGCCGCGGCGAGCCCGACCAGCAGGCGCTTCTTCGTCATCATGCGGGACATGTCGTCCTCCGGATCGTCGGTGGGTGGTGCGATGACCTCACCGACGGTGACCAGCGCGGCTGGAGGAAACCCGTGGCGACCCTGTCAGCGAGCTGGCAATTCGCCCCGAGGACAGGGACAAACCGGTCACGCCCCCACTCCCCTCCCGTTGATCAAGGGGTTTTCGTCACGGGCGCGCCCTCCGCTGACGCAAACCTCTTGATCAACCGTGTTCTGGCGGGGTGGGGCGGTCAGCGGACGGCGGGGGAGACCGTGAGGGTGCCGGCGTCGGCGTCGAGGACGGCCCCGGTGCCCACCGGCACGGTGAGCTGGCCGGGGCCGTGGCCGATCGGCAGACCGCCCAGCACCGGTACGCCCAGGTCGCCCAGGCGGTCGGTGAGCACGTCGGCCACGTCGACCGCCCAGCCGTCGGCGCAGCCGGTGAACTGGCCGACCGCCACCCCGGCCAGCCCGTCCAGGACGCCCGCCCGGCGCAGCTGGGTGAGCATCCGGTCCACCTTGTACGGCGGCTCCTGCACGTCCTCGACGAGCAGCACCGCCCCGGTCAGGTCGGGCATGTCCGGGGTGCCCAGCGACGCCACCACCAGGCACAGGTTGCCGCCGAGGAGTCGACCCTCCGCCCGCCCCGGCACGCGTACGGCCGAGGTCTCCTGCCCGTCCATGGCGGGAACGGTCACCGGCTCGGCGACCGTCAGGACGCGGTGCAGCGACTCCGCCGAGTCCAGCGGGGTCCGCTCGTCCCGCCAGGCGGCACCCGGTCCGTGCACGGTGGCCAGCCGGGCGCCCCGCCACAGCGCGAACTGGAGGGCGGTGATGTCCGAGAAGCCGGCCACCACCTTCGGGTCCCGCCGGACCGCCGCCATGTCGATCGCGTCCACCACCCGCTGCGCCCCGTAGCCGCCCCGCGTGCAGATCACCCCGCGCACGTCCGGGTCGGCGAAGGCCGCGTTCAGGTCGGCGGCGCGCAACTCGTCCGCGCCGGCCAGATAGCCCTGCCGGGCGTACGCGTGCGGGGCGGGCACCGGCCGCAGGCCCCAGCCGGTCAGCAGCTCCACGCCCCGGGCCACCCGCTCCGGGTTGGTCGGCCCGGACGGGGACACCAGCATCACCGTGTCGCCGGGGCGCAGCGCTGGCGGGCGGAGGACCTCGTCGGTGATCACAGCCGACGAGCCTAGTCAGCTCCCGGCCGCGGGTAGGGGATAGCCTCGACGTCGTGGCAACCGCGTTGGTGATCGAGAACGACCCGACCGACGACCTGCGCCGGCTGGGGGAGTGGCTGGCCGAGGCCGGCCTGGACCTGTGGGTGGTCCGCCCGCACGCCGGGGACGAGCTGCCCGCCGACCTGGAGGGCTGGTCGGCGCTGGTGGTGCTCGGCGGCGACCAGCAGGCGTACCCGCGGACCGACGGCTCGCCCGGCGCGCCCTGGTTCCCGGCCCTGGAAGGGCTGCTCCGCAAGGCCGTCCGGCACCGCGTCCCCACCCTCGCGGTCTGCCTCGGTGCGCAGCTGCTGGCCACCGCGCACGCGGGGACCGTCGAGCGCAGCCCGTCCGGGCCCGAGGTGGGCCCCGGCGTGGTGGGCCGGCGCGACGCCGCCGAGCGGGACCCCCTGTTCCGCTACGTTCCGCTGATCCCGGACGTGCTCCAGTGGCACTCCGACGAGATCACCGAGCTGCCCGCCGGCGCCACCCTGCTGGCCGCCTCGACCCGCTACCCGCACCAGGCGTTCCGCCTCGGCGACCGCGCGTGGGGTCTGCAGTTCCACATCGAGTGCGACACCGCGATGATCGCCGACTGGGCCAGCGGCTCCGAGTTGCTGGCCGAGCTGGGCTACGACCCGGAGCTGGTGGTGGCCGCCTGCGACGCGGTGATGGTCGACGTCGAGGAGGTCTGGCAGCCGTTCGCCGCCCGGTTCGCCGCGCTGGCCCTCGGCGAGCTGGACGACGACGCCACCCGCCGCAGCCTGCCCCTGCTCGGACACTGATGAGCCGACCGACCAGGGGGCCCGGCAGGCTCGCCCGGTACGGCTTCGGCGGCGCGGAGGGCGACGGCGGGTCCCGCGCGGCCGACCTGCTGGGGCCGGACGGGCTGGGGCTGTGGCGTCCGGACGAGCAGGAGCCCACCGACGAGCGGGCCGGGGAGCTGCTGTCCTCACTGTCCCGGGCCGCCGACCCGGACCTGGCGCTGCGCCAGCTCCACCGGATCGTCGAGGCGGAACGCCGGGCCGACCCGAACGGCGGTCCGACGCTGCTGGACGCCCTGCACGACGACCCGGGGCTGCGCCGCCGGCTGTTCGCGGTGCTCGGCGCCTCGTCGGCGCTCGGCGACCACCTGGTGGCCAACCCGGACCAGTGGCCGGCGCTGCGGACCGCGTCGGACGGGCTGGCGCCGGCCGCCGACGGGCGGCTCGACCTGTCCGGCGAGGGCCCGCCGGTGGCGGTGCTGCGGCGGGCGTACCGGCAGGCGTTGCTGCGGATCGCGGCGGCCGACCTGACCGGGGGCCGGGGCCTGGAGCAGACCATGGCCGCGCTGTCCGCGCTGGCCGACGCCACCCTGGCGGCGGCGTACGACATCGCCCTCGACGAGCTGCCCGAGGGCACGCCCCGTCCGCGCCTGGCGGTGGTGGCGATGGGCAAGTGCGGCGGGGACGAGCTGAACTACGTCTCCGACGTCGACGTCATCTTCGTCGGCGCCGCCGACGAGGACCTCGCGGCGGCCACCACGGTCGCGACCCGGCTGATCCATGTCTGCGGCCTGGTCGCCTGGCCGGTCGACGCCGCGCTGCGCCCGGAGGGCAACCGGGGCCCGCTGGTGCGGACGCTCGCCAGCCACCTGGCGTACTACCGGCGCTGGGCCCGCACCTGGGAGTTCCAGGCGCTGCTCAAGGCCCGGCCGGCCGCCGGCGACCTGGACCTGGGCCAGGAGTGGATCGACCAGCTCGCCCCCCTGGTGTGGCGGGCCGCCGAGCGTCCCGAGGCGGTCGAGGACGTCCGGGCGATGCGGCGCAAGATCATCGACAACATCCCGCCGAAGGAGCAGGAACGCGAGATCAAGCGCGGCTCCGGCGGGCTGCGCGACATCGAGTTCGCGGTGCAGCTGCTGCAACTCGTGCACGGTCGCGGCGACGAGTCGCTGCGGGTGCCCGGCACGATCCCGGCGCTGCGCGCGCTGGTCGCCGGCGGCTACGTCGGTCGGGCCGACGGCGAGGCGCTCCTGCGCGGCTACCGCTTCCTGCGCGGCGTCGAGCACCGCCTGCAGCTCCAGGGCCTGCGCCGTACCCACACGGTGCCCACCGATCCGACCGCGCTGCGGTGGCTGGCCGGCGCGCTCGGCTACACGGCCTCGCCGGGGCGCAGCGCCGTCGAGGCGTTCCGCGCCGAGTGGGTCACCCACGCCACCGACGTACGCCGGCTGCACGCCAAGCTCCTCTACCGGCCGCTGCTGGAGTCGGTGGCCCGGGTCCCCGCCGACGGGCTGCGACTGACCCCGGAGGCGGCCCGGCACCGGCTGGAGATCCTCGGCTTCGCCGACCCGGTCGGGGCGCTGCGCCACCTCCAGGCCCTCACCGGCGGCGTGAGCCGCACCGCGGCGATCCAGCGCACGCTGCTGCCGGTGCTGCTCAGCGAGTTCGCCGACGCGCCGGAGCCGGACCGGGGACTGCTCAACTACCGCCAGGTCTCCGACAAGCTGGGCAGCACGCCCTGGTACCTGCGGCTGCTGCGCGACGAGGGCCCGGTCGCCCGCCGGCTGGCCCGGGTGCTCTCCTCCTCCCGGTACGCCGCCGACCTGCTGGCGCGGGAGCCGGAGGCGCTGCGGCTGCTGGCCGAGGAGAGCGAGCTGACGCCCCGCCCCCGGGTCACCCTCGCCGAGGGCTGGGACGTGCTGGCCCCGCTGATCGACGAGGCGATGACGACCGGGGTGGCCAGCTGGGTGCCGGCCCTCCAACT
>NZ_JBFAMU010000442.1:0-4086 GCF_040656655.1 Micromonospora sp. NPDC049799 | reverse complement strand
GGGCGAGTGGCCGGCCCGCGCCGCGGCCGGCACGGCATCGGTGCCCTCGCCGCCCGACGACCGCGAAGGGCCCGGCTGGAGCCCCGCCGAGTCCACCGCGACCCCGCCGGGCCGGGCAACCGCGTCGGTCCCGGGTGACGGCGGTCCGCCCGCGTGGGCCCCGGCCGGGAACCTGCCGCAGCGGAACAGCGCCGACCGCGAGTCCGTGCCGGACGTCCAACCGTGGGCGGCGAGCGAGGCGTGGGGCCGCTCGGACCCGGCGGAGCAGGCCAACTCCCGGGCCGGCGACGACCGGGAGCAGCCTCGCGGCGAGGAGACGCCGATCTACCAGCCGCGCCCCGCGCCGGGAATCTCGCCGGCCAACGCGGTCCCGCTGCCCAGGCAGGAGCAGCGCGTGCCGGGCGCCAGCCTGGCCGCGTCCCCGCCCGCCGACTACGCCCCGCCCGCCCAGTACGCGCCGGTGTCCGGTCAGCCCGCCCACGTCGAGCCGTCCGGCCGCGAGGGTGGCGCGACCGCGTACGAGCCGGAGCAGCACTGGGGGCTTGGCGCTCCCCGGCACGACGAACCGCAGTCCCCGGCCGGTCCGGTGGTACCCGCACCGCGCACCTCTCCGGAGTCGGCCGGCCGGGCCTCCATGCCGGCAGCCGGTGGCGAGGGCGGCAGCATCTCGGCGAGCGCCTCCGTGCCGCTGGCCAGCCGCGTCATGCCGCCGACCGACCAGGCCCTACGACCGGGTGGCACGCCCGCGCCGCAGCCCCGGGTGTACGGCCGCCCGGCCCGGCCGGAACCGGCGGAGGAGCCGTCGCACGACGAGGGAACCCCAACGCCGCCCCGCTTCGGCGCGGCCCCCGAGAACCGGTTCGACCAGGCCCCCGAGAACCGGTTCGAGCAGGGTCCCGAGAACCGGTTCGACCAGGCCCCTGACAACCGGTTCGACCAGGGCCCCGACCAGCGGTTCGGGCAGGGCCACGACAACCAGCTCGACCAGGGTCCGGACCAGCGGTTCGGGCATGGGCCGGAGAACCGGTCGGAGCAGGACCAGGACAACCGGGACCGCCCGGTGACCGCCGCCTTCGCGGCCGCGCCGGTCGCTCCCGCCTCCCCGGCGGCGCCTCCGGCGTTCCCGACCGGCATGCCGACGTTCGTCGACGCCCCGGCCAGCGACCGGCCGGTCAACGGCGTACGGCCGCACAGTGGTGCGGAGCGTCCCGCCGACCGCTTCGGCGCTTCGGCGAGCGGCGCGGCGAGCGTCAACGGCAGCGGCTTCGGTCCGGGCCCCGGGGACCCGGCGCGCGGCGGCGGTGCCTACCCGCACGCGTTCCCCCCGCCGCCGCAGCCCTCCGAGCCGTCCTGGGACCAGGGCGCGTCGGAGCAGGACCAGGGGCGGTTCGACGCGTTCAAGCCGATCGCCGAACCGGCCGCCGACGCGCCCACCCCGAAGGTCCGTAACGGCCGGGTGCTGGCCGCGGTGCTGGTCGCCGCAGTGCTGATCCTGACCATCCCGCTGGGCCTGCTTCAGCTGCTCGGCAAGATCGGCGATGACGAGCCGGCACCGGCCTACGAGATCGGTAGCTGCGTCAAGCAGGAGGGCACCGGCGTCGCCGAGGTCGACTGCGGCGAGGCGGGCGCCTTCACGGTGGTGTCGAGGGTGGACACCAAGGAGAAGTGCGCCGACCCGGCCCAGCCGCAGGTGGTGCTGCCCGGCGAGGGCACCAACCGGGTTCTGTGCCTGAAGCCGGCGGTCGGCTGAGCGTACGGACGACAGGGGCGGGGCCACGGGTGACCGTGGCCCCGTCGCCGTCTCCGGGTCGGATGTGATCGACCCCGCTCGGGGTACCGCCCGGCGGCGGCGTGCGGGTCCGGCAGACTGGGCCCATGAGCGCACGAGTACGCGCGCCGGAGTTGCGCGGCCGAGGCTGGCTGAACACCGGTGGGCGAGAGCTGAAGCTGTCCGACCTGCGGGGCAAGATCGTCATTGCGGATTTCTGGACCTTCTGCTGTATCAACTGCCTGCACGTACTCAACGAGCTGCGCCCACTCGAGGAGAAGTACGGCGACGTCCTCGTCGTGATCGGCGTGCACTCGCCGAAGTTCGAGCACGAGAAGGACGCGGACGCCCTGGCCGCCGCCGTCGAGCGGTACGGCGTGCACCACCCGGTCCTCGACGACCCCGAGCTGGGCATGTGGCAGCAGTACGCGGCCCGCGCCTGGCCGACCCTGTCGGTGATCGACCCCGAGGGCTACGTGGTGGCCACGATGGCCGGGGAGGGGCACGCCGAGGGGCTGGCCCGCCTGATCGACGACCTGATCGTCACCCACGAGGCGAAGGGCACCCTGCACCGCGGCGAGGGTCCGTACGTCCCGCCGGCCGAGCCGGAGACCACGTTGCGGTTCCCCGGCAAGGCCGTGGTGCTCGACGGCGGGAACCTGCTGGTGTCGGACTCTGCCCGGCACTCCCTGGTGGAGCTCGCTCCGGACGGCGAGACGGTGCTCCGGCGGATCGGCAGCGGCGACCGGGGCCGGGCGGACGGCCCCGCCGGGGCGGCCGCCTTCTCCGAGCCGCAGGGGCTCTGCCTGCTCCCGGCGCACACGGCCGAGGTCGCCGGCTACGACCTGGTCGTCGCGGACACGGTCAACCACCTGCTGCGCGGCGTGCACCTGGCCACCGGTGAGGTGGTCACGGTCGCCGGTACCGGCCGGCAGTGGCGCTCCGCGGTCGACGACCACTCGCACGACGCGCTCTCGGTGGACCTGTCGTCGCCGTGGGACCTGGCCTGGTACGACGACAAGCTGGTCATCGCCATGGCCGGCATCCACCAGCTGTGGTGGTTCGACCCGATCAAGCGCACCACCGGCATGTACGCGGGCACCACCGTGGAGGCCCTGCGCGACGGGCTGCTGGCCGAGGCGTGGATGGCCCAGCCGTCCGGCCTGTCGGTCTCCGCGGACGGCACCCGCCTGTGGGTGGCCGACAGCGAGACCAGTGCGATCCGGTACGTCGAGAACGAGGTGCTGGGCACCGCCGTCGGGCAGGGGCTCTTCGACTTCGGGCACGTCGACGGTCCGGCCGGGCAGGCGCTGCTCCAGCACCCGCTCGGCGTGTGCGCGCTGCCGGACGGCTCGGTGCTGATCGCCGACACGTACAACGGCGCGGTCCGGCGCTTCGACCCGGAGACGAACCAGGTCTCCACGGTCGCGGACGGGCTCGCCGAGCCCAGTGATCTGGTGCTCACCCCGGCTGGTGAGGTGCTCGTCGTGGAGTCGGCGGCACACCGCCTGACCCGACTCGCCCCGGGCGCGCTCACCGCCGCGGGGGCGAACACGGTGGACGGCCCCCGGCACCGCACCGAGCGCAAGCCGACCGACGTCGCGGCCGGCGAGGTCACCCTCGACGTGATCTTCACGCCCGCACCGGGGCAGAAGCTCGACGAGACGTACGGGCCGTCCACCCGGGTGGTCGTCTCCGCGTCTCCGCCGGAGCTGCTGCTCGAGGGGGCGGGCACGGGGACGGAGCTGTCCCGGCGACTGGTGGTCAACGGTGACGTGGCCGAGGGTGTGCTCCAGGTGACCGCCCAGGCGGCGACCTGCGACGCCGACGTCGAGCACGCGGCCTGCCACCTCACCCGGCAGGACTGGGGTGTACCGGTCCGGGTGGTCGCCGACGCCGCGACCCGGCTACCGCTGGTGCTACGCGGCCTCGACGCCTGAGGGCGACGCCGGCCCGACTCAGGATCGGCAGTTTCCCGGAAAGCGTCGCCTCCGCGCGCGTCGAGGCCACACTTTCCGGGAAACTGTGCGGATCTTGGGGTGAGTTCAGCGCCCTTCCTGTCACGCGAACGGAGTGAGCGTGACGCCGGCGTCGATGAGGGTGGCGCGGACCAGTTCGGCCGCGCGCACCGCGCCGGGGTTGTCGCCGTGCAGGCAGATCGACTCCACGGGGCAGGGGATCACGCTGCCGTCGACGGCCACCACGGTCCGCTCGGTGGCCATCCGGGCCGCCCGCTCGGCCACCTCCTCCGGGTCGGTGACCAGCGCGTTCGGCGCGGTCCGGGGCACCAGTCGGCCGTTGGGCAGGTAGCCCCGGTC
>NZ_JBFAMU010000441.1:0-4102 GCF_040656655.1 Micromonospora sp. NPDC049799 | reverse complement strand
GAGACCGACGCGGACGACGACCTGCGCCGCGCCCTCGTCGCCCGCACGGCGGTGGCCGCCGCCTCCGCCTGACCGTCCGCCCCTGCGAGGTGGGGCGGGGCGGGTGGGGTGGGACCGGGGCGGCCTAGGATCGCGGGGTGGAGGAAGACATCCGGCGGATCGGGATCATGGGCGGCACGTTCGATCCGATCCACCACGGGCACCTCGTCGCGGCCAGCGAGGTGGCGGACCGGTTCGGGCTGGACGAGGTCGTCTTCGTTCCCACCGGGCAGCCGTGGCAGAAGGCGGACGAGCCGGTCAGTCCGGCCGAGGACCGCTACCTGATGACGGTGATCGCCACCGCGTCGAACCCCCGTTTCCAGGTGAGCCGGGTCGACATCGACCGGGGCGGCCCGACCTACACGGTCGACACCCTGCGTGACCTGCACGCCGAGTACGGCCCGAAGGTGCAGTTGTACTTCATCACCGGCGCCGACGCCCTGGATCGGATCCTCTCCTGGAAGGACCTGGACGAGATCTTCGAGCTGGCTCACTTCGTCGGGGTGACCCGGCCGGGCTTCGAGTTGACCGACAAGCACCTGCCCGCTGACACGGTCAGCCTGGTGCAGGTGCCCGCGATGGCCATCTCGTCGACCGACTGCCGCGAGCGGGTGGCCCGGGGGGAGCCGGTCTGGTACCTGGTGCCCGACGGTGTGGTGCAGTACATCGCCAAGCGGCGCCTCTACCAGCTGTGAATCGTCCCGGTATCGGGGGCTTCCGGCCGGTAACGCGCCACAACTGACGAGTCGATACGCCGCCGCGTGTGAGAGGCTTGGAGAGTCGCACGGTTGATCGAAGGAGAACGGTGACAGTTTCCGAACGCGCTCACGAGCTGGCGATGGCCGCCGCCCAGGCCGCGGCCGACAAGAAGGCGCAGGACATCGTCATCATCGACGTGGGCGATCAGCTCGCCATCACCGACGCGTTCCTGGTGGCCTCGGCCCCGAACGAGCGTCAGGTGCTGGCCATCGTCGACGCCATCGAGGAGCGGCTGCTCGAGCTGCCGGAGAAGGCCAAGCCGATCCGGCGCGAGGGCGAGCGCGGCGGTCGCTGGGTGCTGCTCGACTACGTCGACATCGTGGTGCACGTCCAGCACACCGAGGAGCGCGAGTTCTACGCCCTCGACCGGCTCTGGAAGGACTGCCCGACGATCCCGTTCGTCGACCGGGACCTGGTCGACGCGGAGTCCGGCGCCACCTCCACCGCCGAATGACCCGACTGATCATCTGGCGGCACGGCAACACCGACTGGAACGCCGCCAGCCGGGTCCAGGGGCAGACCGACGTACCGCTCAACGACCTCGGCCGCGAGCAGGCCCGGGACGCCGCGCCCCTGCTCGCCGCGCTGCGTCCGGACGCCATCGTGGCCAGCGACCTGAGCCGGGCGGCGGATACCGCCGCCGCGCTGGCCGCCGTCACCGGGCTGCCGATCCGCACCGACGCCCGGCTGCGCGAGCGTCACTTCGGGCTCTGGCAGGGGTTACACCTGACCGAGGCCGCCGAGCGCTTTCCCGACGAGTTCGCCCGCTGGCGGGCCGGCGACCCCGACCCCGGTGCGGGGATCGAGACCCTCGACGACCTGGGCAAGCGGGTCGGCGCGGCGTTCCAGGACGCGGCCGACCTGGTGCCCGGCGGTACCGTCGTGGTCACCACCCACGGCGGCGGTGCCCGCCAGGGCGTCGGCCACCTGCTCGGCTGGGACCACCTGGTGCTGCGCACCATCGGGTCGCTGTCCAACTGCCACTGGACCGAGCTGCGGTACGACGACGGCGTGCGGCGGCGTACCGTCGCCGGCTGGCACCTGCGCGCCCACAACGTCGGCGTCATCGCGGCGTCCGCCGCACCGGTCCGCGCCGCGGCTTCCGCGTCCGCCAGCGCGGACGCGGTCTGACCGTCCGGCCCGGGCGGTCGAGGCCGGGATCGGCTAGCGTGCCGGTCATGCCCGTCGCGGTCGTCACCGACTCCACCGCCTACCTCCCGCCCGAACTGCTGCTCGCGTACCCGTTGACCGTGGTGCCGCTGACCGTCGTCCTCAACGGCGCGGAGGGGCTGGAGGGCGTGGAGACGTTCCCCGCCGACGCCACCCGCGTACTGGGCGGCCGGCGGGTCTCGGTGAGCACCTCCCGTCCCGCCCCGGAGCAGTTCGCGCAGACGTACCGCCGGCTCCTCGACGCCGGCGCCGACGGCGTCGTCTCGGTGCACCTGTCCGGCGAGCTGTCCGGCACCGTCGAGGCCGCCCACCTCGCCGCCGCCGAGTTCGGCGACCGCGTCGCCGTGGTCGACAGCCGCTCCTGCGGCATGGGCGTCGGCTTCCCCGCCGTCGCCGCCGCCACGGCCGCCGCGCGGGGCCTCGGCGTGCCGGAGGTACGCGACGCCGCGCTCGACGCGGTCGGCCGGACCACGATCTTCTTCTACGTCGACACGCTGGAGTTCCTCCGCCGGGGTGGCCGCATCAACGCGGCCGAGGCGCTGCTCGGCACCGCTCTCTCGGTCAAGCCGATCATGCACATGCCGGACGGCGCGATCGTGCTCAGGGACAAGGTGCGTACCGCCAGCCGGGGCATCGCCCGCCTGGTCGACCTCGCCGTCGAGGCGGCCGGTGACGCGGACGTGGACCTCGCCCTGCACCACCTCGCCGCCCCGCAACGGGCCGAGGCGCTCGGCGAGGCGCTCGCCGCGCGGCTCGGTGACCGCGTGCGCGAGACGTACGTCTCCGAGGCCGGCGCCGTCGTCGCCGCCCACGCCGGTCCCGGCCTGGCGTCCGTCGTCGTCCACCGCCGCCCATCCGCCGCCTGACGCGGTCGCCTTCCGTGCCGGCCCGTCCGGCCTGAGCGGGTGCGGTCGGTCGATGACCGGCGGGGGCCTCCGGCCCGGGTTAGCGTCTGGGTGATCGGGCCGGGTCGCCAGTCGGAGCGGGGGTCGTGGAATGTCCTGTGTCGTGACCGGCGGCGGGCGCGGTGTGGGCCGCGCGATCGTGGAACGGCTGCTCGCCGCCGGCGAGCGCGTGGTGATCGTCGAGCACGACGCCGACGCCGTGGCCTGGGTGGGTGACCATCCGGCGGCCGACCGGCTGGCGGCCGTGGTCGGCGACGCGGCCGACGAGGGGATCGCCGCCCACGCCGCCGACCTGGCCGGCCCGCTGACCGGCTGGGTGAACAACGCGGCGGTGTTCCGGGACGCCTCGGTGCACGACGCTTCGGTCGGCGCGGTCTTCGACCTGATCGCCGACAACGTGCGTCCCGCCCTGGTCGGCGCCGCCACGGCGGTCCGCCGGTTCCTCGCCGCCGGCACCGGCGGGGCCGTCGTCAACGTCTCGTCGCACCAGGCCCGTCGTCCGGTGCCGGGCGCCCTGCCGTACGCCACCGCGAAGGCCGCCGTCGAGGGGCTGACCCGCGCACTGGCCGTCGAGTACGGGCGGCACGGCGTGCGGTGCAACGCGGTCGCCCTCGGCTCGGTCGACACCGAGCGGCACGCGGCGTTCCTCGCGTCGCGGGAGCCGGGCGCGGCCGAGTGGATCGACGCCGAACTGCGGCGGCTGCACCCGGTCGGTCGGATCGGCCGTCCCGACGAGGTCGCCGAGGCGGTGGCGTGGCTGCTCTCCCCGGCGGCGAGCTTCGTCAACGGAGCGATCCTGCCGGTCGACGGTGGACGCGCCGCCCTCGGCCTCGATCCGGAGGCGCGCTGACCTGCGCCGCGGCGGCTGCTAGCAGATTTCGGGTTGATCAGGAGGTTGTCCACAGGCGACGTCGTCGTCCACAGGACGCCCTCGGTGATCCCTCCGGGGCGGTGTGCCGCTCCTAGCCTCGGCGCGTGTCCGATGACGAGGAGACGGTGGTCCGTCAGCGCCTGCACCGGCTGATGGCACCACCCGGTGATGCCGTGGTCCATCCGTCCCCGTCCTCCGTCGTTCGCGGGCCGGCCGCGTCCTCGGGCACGATCGCGGACGACCCACCAGGACCGCCCGCGATCCCGTCCGTGCCCCCGGACGCCGACGAACCGGAGCCTCCGCCGCGCCGCCTGCCCGGGCCCGCGGCGTTCGACCCCGGGCGCCGGGGCGTGCGGGC
>NZ_JBFAMU010000440.1:0-4103 GCF_040656655.1 Micromonospora sp. NPDC049799 | reverse complement strand
CCGTTCGGCTGGAGCCGCGCCGTGCCACTCGCCGAGAGGCGACCTGCACACCGACACCTCGTGCCGCCCCGGTGCCCGTCAGGGCCCCGGGGCGGTACTGTCTCCGCCACCACGAGGCCGACGCTCCCGCCGCGCCGCGGGGGATGAGACAGTGAGGGTCGAACGGGACGCGGAGGAGGGCGCGTGACACCGGAAGCGAGCTGGGCGGATTCGCCCGGTGCCGTCGTCCTCCCCAGCGGTGCCGCCGTACGCGGACGCCGCATCGGCGACCCGGCCGCCGTGCCCGCGGACTTCGCCCTGCTGCTGGCGGACGGGCCGCTGCCGGCGTGGCCGCACCGGCGGATCCGGTGGCCGGACTTCTGGGTGCCAATGGACCGGGCCGACGCCCTCGACGCGCTGCGGGAGGCGCTGCGCCGGGCCCACGCGGGCGAGCGGGTCGAGGTGGCCTGCCGCGGTGGCACCGGCCGCACCGGGACGGCCCTGGCCGCCCTCGCCGTCCTCGACGGGCTGCCGGCCGGGGAGGCGGTGCCCTGGGTACGCGCCCACTACCGCGCCCGCGCGGTGGAGACCCCCTGGCAGCGGCGCTGGCTGCGCGGTATCGCCTAGGGTCCGTGTCTCAGCGCAGCACCAGCAGGTCGAGGTGGTCCACGACGGGGCCCGTGACGTGCGGTGCGGCGGCCCGCAGCCGGGCCACCCCCGCCTCGTACTCCGCGTCGCTGATCAGTTGCAGCGGCGTGTGGGCCTGCCGGTCCAGGCGTCGCGCGAAGTCGGCCAGCGACGTGGCGGTGGTCTGCGCGACCGGCTCCACGCTGCTCACCGGGAACCCGGCCGCCGCGAACGCGGTGCGCACCCGGGCCAGGTCGGGGTACGTGCGCAGCACCCGCACCGCCTCGGGGAACCAGTGGAACAGGCCGATCCGCTGGTGCCGGCCGGGGAACGGCGAGCGGATCAGCACCGGTGCGCCGGGCCGGAGCACCCGGCGCAGTTCCCGGGCCGCCGCGTCGAGGTCCGGGATGTGGTGCACCATCGTGGACAGCCAGGCGGCGTCGACGCTGGAGTCGCGCAGGGGCAGCGCGGTGGCGTCCCCGGCGAGCAGGGGCCGGTGGGCGCAGCGGTCCCGCATCGACGCTGCCGGTTCCACCGCCACCACCCGTACGCCGAACCACTCGGTGAAGGCGGACGCCCATGCCCCGGTGCCGGCGCCCAGGTCCAGGAGCGTGGTGGTCGTGCGGAGGCGCAGGTGGTGGTGCACCGCGTGCCGCCAGCGATCCAGGCTCGCCGGGGGCAGCTCGCGGGTGGCGGCGAACGCCGCCGAGTCGGTGTCGTCGTAGGAGATCAGAGCCACGGCCATCACCTCGCCACCGTCGCCGGGAGATCCGGGCGATCGTTGCTCCGGTTCTAGTCGGAGGGTGACGCCGTGGACAACGGCTTGTGAGGAAGTACGCAGGGTATTGACGGGGACGGGCGGCGCCGGGAGCCGAGCGCCGCCCGTCGGTCGTCGCCGGGTCAGTTCAGGGTGCAGGTGGCGAGTGCGTCGAGGTTCGGCCGCTGGCCACCGGCCCGGTTGATGTCGATCTCGATGCGGTCCAGGACGGCGGTCCGCTTGCTTTTCAGCGGGCCGAGGATGGCGTTCTGGACGAAGTTCGGCCCGCCTTCCGGCTTGACCGCCAGCCGGGCCAGGCGGGCGTTGGCGTTGGCGATCTCCCGGTCCAGGTTGCCCAGTTCCCGCTCGACGCCGGCCGCCGCCGCGGCGGGGATCGCGGGCAGCTTGTCGCTGACGCTCGGGCAGTTCACCGTACGCGCACCGGCGACGCCGCCCGCGTCGCCGGTGTTCCCGTTCCCCGCGTTGCCGTTGTTTCCGTTGTCGTTCCCGGCGTTGCCGTTGCCGTTTTCCGCGTTGTCCGCGCCGTTCAGGGCGCACCCGGCGAGGGACTCCAGGCCGGCCGGGGCCGTGCCGCCGACGCGGGTGATGTTCAGCCGGATCCGGTCGAGCACCGCGCGCCGCTTGCCGGCGATGTCGTTGAGCTGGTTGGCCGCCTGCCCCGGCTCCCGGGCCAGCCGGGCGTTGACGTTGACGATCTGCTGCTCCAGGTTGCGCAGCTCCTGGTCCACGCCCGCCCGAGCGGCGGCCGGTACCGCACCGACCCGGTCGGCCACCGACGGGCAGCTCACCGTGACCGCGCCGGCGGCCCGCTTGCCCCGGTTGTTCTCACCGGCGGAGGCCAACTGCAGTCCCGCGCCGAGCAGCAGGGCGGCGACGGCGCCGATCCCGCCGAGCTTGAGGACGGCCTGTTTCTGCGTACGCGTGACCATGCACCTCTCCTTGGTGTGACCGCGCGCGGGCCGACGGTGGGTGTCGGACCACCCTGGGCGCGGTGTGACGGGAGGACGTCGGAACGGCGACGGCGGCCGGCGAGAATCCGCGCCGCGTCGGTGGAACCGTTCCCTGGCCTCCCTCGAACGTTCGGCGGCGGTTCCCGGGATCGCTCCCACCGCGACCCGGATCCGTCCGCTGCTTCCGGCGATGGATACGGGGGTGGCGGCCGGAAGGTTCAACGGGAATCGCGCGGCGAAGCGGCTAGACAAGCGAATCACACTTCGTGAATACTGGTACGTAGTTCGAGGGGGAGTACCCGCCACCGGACGCGCCGCCGTCAGTACGGACCCACCCGGGTCCCGGCGGTGCGGGCCGCCGCCACGGCGGTTCGGGGAGACCTTCGGCCAGCTCGCCGGCGACGTGCGCCGGCCGGTCGAAGGGAGTCCGATGTCCTTCCCCGTCCCGTGGTGGGCCTGGGTGGCGCTGACCGTCGCCATCGCCCTGATGCTCGCCGTGGACCTGTTCCTGCACCGCGACAACCACGTCATCGGCTTCCGCGAGGCGGCGGTCTGGTCGGCGATCTGGATCGCCGCCGGGCTCGCCTTCGGTGTCCTGCTCTGGTTGTGGCAGGGGGACGAGGCGGCCGGTGCCTACTACGCCGGCTACCTCATCGAGAAGGCGCTCTCCGTCGACAACGTCTTCGTCTTCGCGCTGATCTTCACCTACTTCGCGGTGCCCCCGGCGTACCAGCACAAGGTGCTCTTCTGGGGTGTCGTCGGCGCGCTGCTGTTCCGCCTGGTGTTCATCTTCGTCGGCGCGGAACTGCTGGAGACGTTCTTCTGGACCGCGTACGTGTTCGGTGCCTTCCTGCTCTACACCGGCTGGAAGATGGCCTTCCAGCACGACCAGGAGATCCACCCCGACCGCAACCTGGTCGTCCGCGCGGTCCGCCGGGTCGTCCCCACCGACGCCCGCTACCACGGGGAGCGCTTCTTCGTCCGGATCGACGGCAAGCGGGTAGCGACGCTGCTGTTCGTCGTGCTGATCGCGGTCGAGGCCACCGACCTCATCTTCGCCGTCGACTCGGTCGCCGCCGTCCTGGCGATCACCACCAGCACCTTCATCGTCTGGACCGCGAACGCCTTCGCCGTCCTCGGCCTGCGCAGCCTCTACTTCTGCCTGGCCGGACTGCTGCGCCGCTTCACCAAGCTGCACTACGGACTGGCGTTCCTGCTCGCCTTCGCCGGGGTGAAGCTGATCCTGTCGGAGACCCCGGTCGGGAAGCTGCCCATCCCGGTCACCCTCGGCGTCATCGTCGCCACCCTCGCCGCGTCGATCGTCTGGAGCCTGGCCGCCACCCGGAACGCTCCGGTGGCGGACAGCGACGCCGGCCCCCGTACGCCCGTCGGATCCTGACCGATCCGATCATTTGGCTCCCGGCTTTCGGGACCCGGAGAGATCTTGGTGGCAAACGGCCCCTCAAGGGGCCATTCCGTACCAAGATCTCCGAAGGCCGGGCGGGGTCAACCACGCCCACGACGCCGATCTTGCCGACTAGGCTCAGGGGCATGAGAGCTCGGCTGCTGGCGGCCACGGCGACCGCCGTTGTCCTGCCCGGCGCGCTGGTCCCGGCCACACCGGCCGTGGCGTCGGCGAACCCCGCGCGAACGCACCGGTCCACGTCCCCGAAAGCCCCCGCGGCTCATGTGGTAGTCCTTCGTCGCCACGACGTGGTCCCAGCGGTCCGGCTCGGCGGCGAGCAGCCGGGTGATGCCGGCCGCGACGC
>NZ_JBFAMU010000439.1:0-4103 GCF_040656655.1 Micromonospora sp. NPDC049799 | reverse complement strand
GGCGGCCGGCTCCGGCTGGCCGTCGGGCTGCGGCTTGGCCGGCGTGGCGGCGGTCTTCTCGGCGCCACGCGGGGTGGCGGCGCCCGGTGCCGGCCGGTAGTCGGCGAAGAAGTCGTGCCACGCCGGGTCGACGCTGGCGGGGTCGGCGAGGTAGCGCTGGTACATCTCCTCGACGATCCACTCGTTCGGGCCGAAACCCGCCAGTGGGTTCTCCTGCGAAGTCTGCTGGGTCGACACGGCCGGTAATCGCCTCTTTCACGCGGGTTTGTGTGTCACGCGGGGCCCGGCGGCACCGCACCTGCCGGTGCGCACGGGACGGCTCCCAGGCTACGCCGTACGGATGCCGCAGGCATTTCCGCCTCCGTTGCGTGGTCCGATTCACAGAAGATGCCAGAAGTTCGGTTAACGCTGCGTGTTCTGTCGACTGCTGCTAAGGCCCGACGTGTTCCCGGCGTCCACTTCGCCGGGAACCGACGTGGCGGTTGACCACGTACGACCCGGAGAACCGGACGGGGGCGGCGCCCGTCGGCACCGCCCCCCGTCACCGGACCGGATCAGGAGATGTCGCGCCGCCGCACCATGAGCGTGCCGACCACGCCGGCCACCAGCGCATACCCGATCAGCACCGCCGCACCCGCCCACTGGGGCGGGTTGCCGGGGATGTCGTCGGTGCCGGTCACCATCAGCGACGACGCCAGCGACGGCACCGCGAGCTGGAGGTTGTTGATCCAGTCGCCGAACCGCGCCGCGAGCACCGAGATGACGATCACCGCACCGATCGAGCCGCCCAGGTAGAGCAGGATCCCGGTGACGGTCGCGCCGATCTGACTGCGGATCAGCACGCCGAGTCCGACACCCAGGATCGCCCACAACAGGTAGGCCAGCCCGTTGAGGCCGACCGCCTCCCAGACGGCACCGCTGTAGCTGGGGTCGAGGCCGACCGCGCCCAGCACGGCCGATCCGGCGAGCAGGTTCGCGGCAGTCGTCACCAGCCAGAAGAGCAGCCCGAGGCCGGCCGCGGCGACCAGCTTGGCGAGCATCACCGCGCTGCGGTGCGGCACGGTGAGGAACGTGGTGGTCACGGTCTGGTGGAAGAACTCGCTGGTCACCACGATGATGCCGAGCAGCATCACCATCATCAGGCCGAAGAACTGACCGTTGGTGAAGAGGTTCGCGGCCAGGCTCTCCGGTTGCGAGACCGCCTCGATGGTGTCGGCCTGGTCCGCCGGTACCTCGCCGAGGTCGCCGTTCACCAGCGCGTCGGCCTGGATGTAGTTGAAGAACAGGGTGATGCCCCAGAGCGGCAGGTAGATCAGCGCCAGGATCCACCAGGTGCTGGTGGTGCGGATCTTGAGCAGCTCGGATCGGACCAGGTTCATCGGATGCCCGCCTTTCCGGCCGTCAGCTCCAGGAAGACCCCTTCGAGGTCGGGCCGTTCCGTGGTGAGTTCGTGCAGTTCCACGCCGGCGGCCAGGGCGGCCCGGCCGACGGCCGGCGCGTCCACGCCGCCGACCAGCAGGACACCGTGCTCGTCGACGTCGACCGTGGCCGAGGTGTCGCGCAGGGCGCTGGTCAGCTTGTCGGCCTGCGGGGTGCGGACCCGCACCCGGACGCCCTGTGCCATCGACCCGATCACCTCCTCGACGGTGCCCTGCCGGACCAGCTTCCCGCCGGCGATGATCACCACGTCGTCGGCGAGGAGCTGCATCTCCGACAGCAGGTGGCTGGAGACCAGCACCGTCCGCCCCTCGTGGGCGAGGCCCTTGAGGAACCCGCGCATCCACCGGATGCCCTCGGGGTCGAGGCCGTTGGCCGGCTCGTCCAGGATCAGCACCCGGGGGTCACCGAGCATGGCCGCGGCGATGCCGAGCCGCTGCTTCATGCCGAGCGAGTAGCCCTTGAACCTGCGCTTCGCCGCCGGGGTCAGCCCGACCAGGGCCAGCGCCTCGTCGGCCCGGGCCTTCGGCAGGCCGGCCGCCGCGCAGATCACCCGCAGGTGGTTGATCCCGGTGCGGCCCTTGTGCGCGCTGGACGCCTCCAGCACCGCGCCGACGTGCCGCAGCGGGTCGGTGAGGTCCGCGTACCGGTGCCCGCCGATCGTCGCCGCGCCCGCCGTCGGGGTGACCAGGTTCAGCAGCATGCGCAGGGTGGTCGTCTTGCCGGCACCGTTCGGGCCGAGGAAGCCGGTGACCCGGCCGGGCTCGACGGTGAAGGACAGGTCGTCGACCGCCCGGACGGTGCGGTACTGCTTCGTCAGGCCGGACACCACGATCTGGCCGTCGCCGGTGGGGCTTCGCTGCCCGTCAGACATCGTTCTCCTCTTCTCGGGTGGCGTCGGGGTACGCCGCCGCCCAGCCTTGCCGGCCCGCGCAACCGGGTCAATCCGGCTCGACGGCCGGAGCGGTCACACCGCGATCCAGGTGGCGCGGGCCCAGGCCAGGAGGGCACCGTCCGGCGCGTACAGGCTGGTGTGCACGTCGGCCTTGCGGCCCTCGCCACCGACCATCGCGGCGGTCACGACGCACTCGTCGCCCGCGGCCGGCAGGTCCGCGACGACGGCGGCGATCCGACCCAGGACGTACGGCCGGCCGGGCGCGATCACCGCCCAGCCGCCGGGACAGTCCAGCGCCGCCCACACCAACGGGCCGGTCACCGGCGCGGGCACCGTGAACGGCGCGGCGGTACGCCCGTCGGGCAGCCGCCCGGGAAAGATCCGCAACCCGTCGGCGCGGTCGGGGCCGCAGACATAGCAGCCGGGGAACGGGTGGTCCACCAGCCCGGGGTACGCCGCGGTGGCGGCCCGGGCGGTGGCGAGGTCCACCGGCGGCACCACCGACCGGAACTCCGGCACCGGCCGCACCTGCGCGACGAGGGTGCCGTCCCGGTCGTGGACCTCGCCGCCGGACAGGGTCAGCGGGGTCTCCAGCGGTGGCGGCCGGCGCAGCGTCACCTCGACCGGCCCCGGACCGTCGGCCGCCGTGGCGAAGACGCCCGCGCTCCAGCCGCCGTTGCCCGAGCCCGGGGGTCCGTTGTGGCGGGACTCGATGATCATCCAAACCTCCGCGCGGCCGCGCCCGGCCCGGTCGCCGGTGCGCCGCAGGCAGCCTCGCACGCCGCACCGGACAGCCGGCGCGTACGGGTGGCGGCCAGCCGCCGGCCGGCGTTCACCCGGTCGACACTCCGCACCCCGACCTTCGGCAACCCACGCCCCCTACACAGATCCCATGGCCGTTCTGCACGCCGCTGGCACATCCCTGACGACCAGCGGATACACCCTGCTGATCGCCGACGACCCGACCCAGGTCGCGGCCGCGCAACGCCTGCGTCACGAGGTGTTCGCCACCGAGCTCGGCGCCACCCTGCGCCCGGCCGCCCCCGGCCTGGACACCGACCACGTCGACCCGTACTGCGACCACCTGATCGTGCGCCACGAGAGCACCGGGGACGTCGTCGGCACGTACCGGCTGCTGCCGCCGGGACGCACCGACCGGCGGTACTCGGCGGACGAGTTCGACCTGGCGCCGCTCGACCCGCTGCGCGACGACCTGGTCGAGGCGGGCCGGTCCTGCGTGCACCCGGACCACCGCTCCGGCGCCGTCATCAACCTGATGTGGGCCGGCATCATCCGGTACCTGCACCTGCGCGGTTCGCGCTGGCTCGGCGGCTGCGCCTCGGTACCGGTCGCCGACGGTGGCCGGGCGGCGGCCGAGGTGTGGGCTCTGGCGCGGGAGCGGCACCTCGCGCCGCCGCCGCTGCGGCTCCGTCCGCTGCGGCCGTGGTTCGCCGAGCCGGAGGTGCCCGCCGCGGAGACCGCCGTCGGCGGCGCGGAGGGCCGTGCGCTGGTGCCGCCGCTGCTACGTGGCTACCTGCGCCTCGGTGCCTGGGTCTGCGGCGAGCCCGCGTACGACCCGGACTTCGGCACGGCCGACTTCTACGTGTTGTTCTCGCTGGACCGGATGAACCCCCGCTACCTGCGGCACTTCCTGGGTGGGGCCGAGCGGTGAGCACCGTCGCGTACGACCTCTGGCGGCCCGCCTCCGGATGCGGCGCGGACTGCCTGCCCGCCCCCGGCGCGGTGCCCGGCGTGCCGACCGCCGTGCGGG
>NZ_JBFAMU010000438.1:0-4113 GCF_040656655.1 Micromonospora sp. NPDC049799 | reverse complement strand
GCTCGCTGGCTCTGGCCGTGGACGCCGGTGACCTCGCCGCGATCCGGGACGGCCTGCTGGCCGCCGGGGTGGACGCCACGGCCGGCGGACTACCGCGAGCCGGCCGACTGGTACGCCGAGGAGCCGGGCGGCCGGCCCTGGTGGCTGCCCATCCTGTGGGGCGTGCTGGCGCTGCTGCTGCTCGCCCTCGTCGGCGGCGGGTTGTGGCTGGCGCTCCGGTCCGCCGACGACGCCACGACGCCGACACCGACCTCCTCGCCTTCGCCATCCCCGACCCGCGCATCGCCGACCACCGGGGCGCCGACCACGTCCGCCGCCCCCACGAGCAGTTCCCCGTCTGCGCCGCCGACCACCGAGGCGGTGGAGGTGCCGATGCCTCCGCTGACGAACCTGCCGTTGGCGACGGCGCAGGGGATTCTGGACCGGTCGGGTCTGGCGTACCGGGTGGAGTACCGGACCTCCGACCGCCCCGCCGGCACCGTTCTGGAGACCGATCCGGAGGCGGGCGAGCTGGTGCCCGAGGGTGAGGAGGTCACGCTGGTGGTCTCCCGGGGCGAGCGCACCCCGGCCAGCCCGACGGTGACCCCGAGCGCGGAGCCGACACCCACCGACTGAGCGGCCGGGTCACCACATCCGGCGTCTGGTGCCGACCAGGCCCAGCCCGGCCAGCGAGATGGCCAGCCCGAACACGCCCGACCAGAACAGTGACCTTCGGACGTCCTCCGCCGACGGCGGTGCGCCGTGTGCGACGTCGTGCGGCCCGGAGGACGGCTCCGTGGCGGGGTCCGCGGTATCGGGGACGGCGCCTCCGAAACCGTCCGGTTCCTCCAGGGCGAAGGGCTCCCCGAAGGGGTCGGCTCCGACGTCGTCCGGAGGGTCCTCGTCGACCACGGTGATCTCCGGCGCGGGCACCGGCGCGGTCAGCTGGGTGGACGAGAGGGCGGGTTCCCGGACCACGACCACGAGTGCGGTCGCGACGCCGAGGAGCGCCAGGAGTCCGAAGGCGTAGGCGATGTTCCAGAGGTGGGGCCGCCGGGCGGCGGTGTGATTGACCATGGCCATCCCAGGTTCAGGGTCCTGGAGGCGCGGGGTGGAACGTGCCGGGGTGGGCGTACCAATTCTATGGCCGCGGCACGCCCCCCGGCGGCCGATCGCGGAGGTCAGCCCACCCGGACGGGAGTGCGGACGACGGGCCGGCGTGGTGCGCGGACCGCGTGCTGACGCGGTTGCGGTGCGGTCTCGAGCACCTCGAGCCCCTGCCGCTGTACGAAGATCGACCGACGGTTGACCGCGTCCCCCGATGCGTTCAACTCGTACCCGTCGAGCCAGAACCAACCGTCGTAGGTCGGCCAGTCGAGGACCCGGATCACCCGGAAGGTGATGGGTCGGATGAACTGGACACTCGCCGCGCGAGTCACGTGCAGTACGTCACCGGAGCGGGGAAGCACATGGGCTCCTGGGATGGTTGGCCGGCGGGCGGGCCGGCAGGGCTGGGTGGGGGACGTTCTCCTGGCCCGGCAACGGGGTCGTGCCGCGTGGAACCGGCGTGCGTGCGGTGGTGGTCGGGTGGCTTCCCACTGGTGGCGGGTCGCCACCCGACCAACACCCGGCTGCTCCGGGTGCCGCTCCCGCCGCCGCAGCCATCAGGCGTGCAGCGGCGGGGTCATCTCCCCGGTGCAGGTCTGGTTGTCGCTGGCGACGAGTCCTCGCCGGCCCGCGTCCGGATCGCCGCGGGATCACCACGGCGGGGAAGCGGACGGAGACGGTCAGTGACCCGTGCCATACGCACAGAGTGCATCAGCGTCGTGCGGGATGCAAGTTGCACGTCGACTTTTGCCGATACGTGAGCGCCACGCGCGAAGCGACGCTTGAAGACGTTCGCATTCGGACGGCACACTGAGATCCGGTTTCGCCCGTCGCGGCCGGTCGACGACCCGCACCACTCCCCGCCGCGAACGCCCGCCCCGCCCCGCGCCGGGACCCGGCGGGTGGACGACAGCGGCGCGTCCAAGGCGGAGGTGGCGGGTGACGGCCAGCAGCCAGTGGTCCGGAACGGACGGCGGGGCCAGCCGTGAGTGAGCGGCGGAGCCCGACCATCCGGCGACGTCGGCTCGGCGCCGAACTGCGTCGTCAGCGGGAGGCGGCGGGAATCACCATCGAAGCCGTGGCCGAGCAGTTGGAGTGCTCGGCCTCCAAGATCTCGCGGATCGAGACCGGGCACACCTCGGCCACGCCGCGGGACGTGCGGGACATGCTCCGGATCTACGGCGTGGTCGGCGCCGAGAGCGACGAGCTGGTGCAGATCGCCCGCGAGGCCCGGCAGAAGGGCTGGTGGCATCCGTACAGCACGGTACTGGTCGGCGCGTACGTCGGGCTGGAGGCGGCGGCCAGCTCGATCCGCGCGTACGAGCAGCAGGTGGTTCCCGGGCTGCTGGAGACCGAGGAGTACGCCAGCGCCATGATCCGCGCCGCGCGTCCCGACTTCACGCCCGAACAAGTACGACAACGGGTGCGTGTCCGACTGGGCCGTCAGTCGTTGTTGACCCAGGATGATCCGGTCGATCTGTGGGTGGTGCTCGATGAGGCGGTGGTGAGCCGGCCGGTGGGCGGGGACACGGTCATGCGTGACCAGCTCCGACGGCTGGTGGAGGTGGCCGAGCTGCCGAACGTGACGCTCCAGATCCTGCCCTTCGAGGTGGGAGCGCACGCCGGCATGGACGGGACCTTCACGATCCTCAGCTTCCCCGAGTCCGGTGATCCGGATGTTGTGTACGCGGAGAACGCCACGGGTGGGCTTTTCCTGGAGAAGAGCGACGAACTGCAGAAGTACAGCTTCATCTTCGATCACATCCGCGCCGCGGCCATCCGTCCGGAAGAGTCCGTCGCACACATCGCGAAACTGGCAGAGGAGCCGTTGTGGAAATGGCGACTAAGAGATTCTCGGTGAACCTGACGCAGGCAGCCTGGTTCAAGAGTTCGAAGAGCGGGCCGAACTGCGACAACTGCGTGGAGGTGGCGTACGTGGCCGGGGCCGTCGGGGTCCGGGACTCGAAGGACAAGACGGGTCCCGCCCTGGTGTTCAGCCCGGGTGACTGGCGTGCCTTCGTCGCTGGCACCAGGGACGGCGGCCTCAGCCGGGCCTGATACCCGGGCAGCGAGTGTCCCCGTACGGCCCCGGGCCGTACGGGGACGCGGTCGTGTCCGCGTCCGGCTCGGGGGCCGGGGGTGGCCAGGGATCGGCCGGGATTCCCGTCGCCACAACGCTCCCGTCTCGTTGTACCTCTGAAGAACGGCGCTGGTCGACAAACCGCGGATCGGCAACCGAACGAGGCAGGCGGGACGATGACGACGATCGGGTCAGAGAACCTCACCAACGGACCGGGCAAGCCGGAACGGTTCGGCGGCAAGTACCGCGGCGCGCGCCGGGACACGGTGTTGACCGAGGTGGTGTCGACCGACACCGAGGTCGGTGGCCGGGAGGACGGCCCCGCCGCGACGGAGCAGGCGAGCCCGCCACTCACGCTGCCGTCGCTGGACCCGAACCCGCTCACCGAGCCGTCGTTCCCGACCGGTGCCTGGTCGATGGAGCCGGCCGGCTCGCTGGCCGACCACCCGCTGCTGCGTGGCCTGTTGCTGGAGCTGCCGCCGAAGGGCAGCGTGCCGCCGCCCGGTTGGCTGGACCGCTGGTTCGAGGCGACCCGGGCGATCCTGGAGCTGCTATACGTGCAGGGGCCGGGCGGCCGTTCGCGCTGACGCCCGCTCCGGCATCGCCCGCTCCGCGAGGCGGCTGTGCCGGAGCGCGTGACGGACCCCGATGGCCGCGACGCCCAGGACGCCGACGGTGATCGCCGGTCCGCCCGCGCCGGTCCGGGTCACCAGCTCCGGCATCGCGGCCACCACCACCGCCGGCAGGATCGCCAGGCCGGTCACCTGCACGGGTAGCCCGATCAGCGGGTGCGCCGCGGCGGCCCGCAGGCCGTGCGGGGCCGGTGTGTCGGGCGCGGTGGTGAAGGCGCCGGCACCGGCCCACAGACGTCGCATGCGTCGTACGGCGCAGACCGCGACGGCACCCGCCGGGACCACGGCGAGGGCGAGGCCGGCGGCGGCGCGGTC
>NZ_JBFAMU010000437.1:0-4115 GCF_040656655.1 Micromonospora sp. NPDC049799 | reverse complement strand
CACCGTGCGACCCCGGAAGTTGGTGCGCTCCAGCGCGGGGCCGACCGGGGCGATGCGCACCTCGCGCAGCGCGTACCGGGCGGCGACGGCGCCGGCACCGGCGACCAGGAGCCGACCGAGCAGGCTCACGCCGTCGCCTCGCTACGCTCGACGACGGCGCGATCCGCGCGGCTGCTGTGCTTGACGGTTCGCTCGGCAAGCTCGCTCACGCCGCCCCCTTCCGCCGGGCGTCGACGATCCGGACGGTCGGACACCGGAGTGGATGCATCGGTCACTGGGGCAGTCTAGGCAGCAGCGAGGAGGCGTTGTCGCCGACACCGTACTGGCCGGTCTTCTTCTCGGTGAGCTGCTGCACCAGCGCCAGGCTGGTGACCAGCTGACCCTGGACGGTGTTGGCGTTGTCGACGGTGGAGATGGACTGCGCGAGGACCGGGTCGCCCCGGACCACGGCCACCAGGTTGCTGTCGGCGGAGCCGTTGCCGGCGACCACGACCGCGCCGGTCCGGTCGAACTGCTCGGCGATCTTGACCACCGACTCGTCCTTGCGGGCGGAGTCCTGGTCGACGTACGGCTGCCCGCTGACCAGGACGACGGCCTCGGCCGACGCGGTCACCTTGGCCTCCGTGGTCAGGTAGTTGGCGTTGGTGTACGCGGCCAGCACCGCGCGCCGGTCCGCCTCGCTGACCGGTGTGGCCCCCGGCGACCGGTCGAGCAGCACGCTGGCCAGCAGTGCGCTGGAGGTCTCCACGCCGTGCCCGTTGCCGGGCAGGTCGGCGGTGGGCGCGCTGGTCGGGCGAGCCGCGTCGACGGCCAGCTCCAGCAGGTCGCTGCTGTTGTCCGGGTCCATGAACTTGTCCTGCAGGTCGATCCGCCCGGTGACGTCCGCGCCGGCGAGCTGGAGCATCTTGACCACGTTCTCGGTGTGACCGCGGCCGGTCGGCAGGCTGACCACCAGCACCCGCTTGCCGGCGAGCCGGCCGGGCAGCACGACCTGGGCGATCTCAGCGGCGAACTCCTCCTCGCGGGCGAGCTCCTCCTGCATGCTGTTGACCTGCTGGCGCATCTGCTGGTTGGCCTTGCTCAAGCCGTTGACGTTCTCCTTGAGCGAATCGGCCACCGGACCGTTCAGCGCGGCGGTGCCCACGACCAGGCCGATCGCCAACGCCAGGAAGACCGCGGTCAGGGACACCACGTGGTACCGGAAGTTGATCACACCTGAATCCTCTTGATCGAGCGCACGCTAGAAGAGCTGTGACAGCTGGAACACGAAATTGTTCCACCACTCGGAGACCACGCCCAGGTACGCCTTGCCGACGGTGGAGACCGCCACGGCCGACGCCATCGCGGCGATGGCGGAGAGCACGAGCAGCAGGAGCGAGGATCCGGAGATGCTCTGCCGGTAGAGCCGGCTGACGCCCTTGGCGTCGACCAGCTTCCCGCCGACCTTCAACCGGGTCAGGAACGTCGAGGCCATGCCACCGCGCCCCTTGTCGAGGAACTCGACCAGGGTGGCGTGCGTGCCGACCGCCACCAGCAGCGACGCGCCCTTCTCGTCGGCCAGGAGCATGGCCAGGTCCTCGCTGGTGGCGGCGGCCGGGAAGGTGATCGCCGGCACGCCCAGCCCGTTGACCCGGGGCAGCCCCGGCGCGCGCCCGTCCGGGTACGCGTGCACGATCACCTCGGCGCCGCAGCGCAGCACGTCGTCGGTGACCGAGTCCATGTCGCCGATGATCATGTCTGGCGTGTAGCCCGCCTCGACGAGGGCGTCCGCACCACCGTCGACGCCGATCAGCACCGGCTTGAACTCCCGGATGTACGGGCGCAGCACGTCCAGGTCGGCCTTGTAGTCGTATCCCCGGACCACGATCAGGCAGTGCCGGCCCTGGATCTGGGTCTGGATGTCCGGCACCCCGACGCCGTCGAGGAGCAGGTCACGCTCCTGCCGGAGGTAGTCCATCGTGTTGGCGGCGAACGCCTCCAGCTGGACCGAGAGCCCCTCCCGTGCGTCGGCCATGGCCTTGGCCACCGTCTCGGCGTCCTGGAGACTGCCGTGGGCGACCGGCTCGTCACCGACGAAGACCGTGTTGCCCTCGATCCGGACGGTGTCGCCCTCACGGACCTGGTCGAAGACGCTCTCCCCCAGGTCGTCCAGCAGCGGAATGCCGGCGGCGATCAGCACCTCGGGACCGAGATTGGGGTAGCGGCCGGAGACCGACGGCTTCGCGTTGAGGACGGCACCGACACCGACGGCTACCAACGAGTCGGCGGCGACGCGGTCCAGATCGACGTGGTCGATCACCGCGATGTCGCCGGGGCGGAGCCGTCCGACCAGGCGTTTGGTCCGGCGATCCAGGCGCGCGGTGCCGACGATCCGGCCCGGTTCCGCGGCCCGGTTCCGGCGCAACGTTGGTATACGCATCGTGACCATCCTGGCATGTGAGGCAGGCTACTCCGGCGCGACATGCCTGAGCGGCGCCGCCTACCCAGGGAAGCACACTACGGCGCGGGCCGGTGTGCCTGTGCTCACAATGACCCGCGCTACGGTCGCCTCTCGCGCGCCGCCACCGCCAGAAGCTCCTCGGCGTGAGCGATACCCAGGTCCGAATCAGGCAAACCGGCGAGCATGCGGGCGAGTTCCCGGGCACGCTCGGTGTCCTCCACCACCCGGACGCCACTGGTGGTCACCGCGCCACCGGTGTCCTTCGCCACGACCAGGTGCCGGTCGGCGAACGCGGCCACCTGGGGCAGGTGGGTGACCACGAGCACCTGGTGACTGCGGGCCAGCCGGGCCAGCCGCCGGCCGATCTCCACCGCCGCCTGCCCGCCGACTCCGGCGTCCACCTCGTCGAAGACCAGCGTGGGCGGGCCACCGGACCCCGCGAAGACCACCTCGATGGCCAGCATCACCCGGGACAGCTCACCGCCGGAGGCGCCGCGCTGCAACGGCAGCGACGGCGCGCCCGGGTGGGCCAGCAGCCGCAGCTCCACCTCGTCGCCGCCGTCCGGGCCGACACCGACCTCGCGGCCGTTGACCGGCAGGCTGGGCTCGGACTTCCCGGCCGGCCGGGGAAGGACCGCCACCTCGATCCGCGCGTGCGGCATGGCCAGTCCCGCCAACTCCTCGGTGACCTGCGCGGCGAACCGCTGCGCCGCCTCCTGCCGGGACGCCGACACCCGACCGGCGAGGTCGGCCACCTCGGCGGCCAGCCGCGTCGCCTCCCGGTCCAGCTCGTCCAGCAGGTCGTCGGAGGTATCGAGGTCGGACAGCCGGGTGCGGGCCCGCTCGGCCCAGGCGATGACGCCGTCGACGTCGTCGGCGTACTTGCGGGTCAGTGCGCGCAGCGCCGCACGCCGCTCGTACACGGTCTGCAGCCGGGCGGGGTCGGCGTCCAGCGCGGCCAGGTACGCCGACAGCTCGGCGGAGACGTCGGCCACCAGGGTCGCCGCCTCCTCCAGCCGCACCGCCAGTTCGCCGAGCGCCGGGTCGGTGCCGGCCTGCGCCTCCAGCGTCCGGCGGGCGGTGCCGAGCAGCACGGTGGCGTCCGGCGTCTCGTCGGTGGCCTCCATGCCGCCGGCGACGCAGTGCTGGGCGAGCTGCGCGGCCGTGCGCAGGCCCTCGGCGTGCTCCAGCCGCTGCGCCTCCGCCTTCAGCTCGTCGTCCTCGCCGGGCTGCGGGTCGACCCGGGTGATCTCGTCCAGGCCGAGCCGCAGCAGGTCGGCCTCCTGGTTGCGCTCGCGGGCGTTGCGCCGCCGGTCGGCCAGGTCCTCCACGACGGTGCGCCAGCGCGTGTACGCCTCCCGCAGCGCGTCGAGCAGCTTCTCGTGCTCCGGCCCGGCGAAGCGGTCCAGCGCGGCGCGCTGCTCGGCGGGGCGCAGCAGCCGCAGCTGGTCGGACTGCCCGTGCACCGCGACGACCTGCTCGCCGACCTCACCGAGCATCGACACCGGCATGCTGCGACCGCCCACGTGCGCCCGGGACCGGCCCTCCACCGTCACGGTGCGGCTCAGCAGCAGCGAACCGTCCTCGTCGGGCTCCCCGCCGGCGTCGGTGATCCGCGCGTGCACCGTGGTGGCCACCCGGCAGTAGATGCGCAGCCGGACCTCGACAATCGCCC
>NZ_JBFAMU010000436.1:0-4118 GCF_040656655.1 Micromonospora sp. NPDC049799 | reverse complement strand
CCCGGGTCAGGGCCGCGGCCACGCCGAGGGCGGCGAAGGCCGCGATGCCGGCCAGGCCCACCCACAGCCGGCGCAGAGCCAGGACGCCGAGCAGCGCGGCGAACGCGCCGAGCAGCAGCGCCGTCCCCACCAGAAGAGCGATCTTGTCGTACGTGCCGAAGAGCGCGATGCCGAACTGCTTGAGCGGCTCGGGCACGGTGTCCACGACCAGTCCCCCGACGGCGACCAGGGGCGCCGAGCGGGGGCCGGTCAGCACCGCCACGATCTCGGCTGAGCCGATCGCCACGGCGGCGGCGGTGAGCCCGGCCAGGGCGGCGTACCGGGGGGTCGTGGTGCTCATCGGACCAGTCTTTCCGATCACGGGAGCGGCGACCAGTCGCGTCAGCGTTCCGTAAGCACCGGGGCCCGGACGGCGTCGGGGCGCGCCGCCGAGTACCGGCGACGCGCCCCGACGAGGCGTACGGCGAGGGTCAGAAGCCCGGGCCGTGCTGGTGGCCGTGACCGTGACCGTGACCACCGGCGGCGGCCGGCTCGGCCTTCTCCGGCTTCTCCACCACGAGGCTCTCGGTGGTGAGCAGCAGCCCGGCGATCGACGCGGCGTTGGAGACCGCGTTACGGGTCACCTTCACCGGGTCGAGGATGCCGGCCTTGGCCAGGTCGACGTACTCGCCGGTGGCGGCGTTGAGGCCGTGGCCCCAGTCCTTGCCGGCGACCTTCTCCACCACCACGTAGCCGTCGTGGCCGGCGTTCTGGGCGATCCAGCGCAGCGGCTCGACCAGTGCCTTGCGCACGATCGAGACACCCACCTTCTCGTCACCGGTGAAGCCGAGGTCGTCGTCGAGCACCGACCGGATCTGGACCAGGGCGGCGCCGCCGCCGGGGACCGTGCCCTCCTCGACCGCGGCCTTGGTCGCCGCGATGGCGTCCTCGATGCGGTGCTTGCGCTCCTTCATCTCGACCTCGGTCGCCGCGCCCACCTTGATGACGGCGATGCCGCCGGAGAGCTTGGCGAGCCGCTCGGAGAGCTTCTCCCGGTCCCACTCGGAGTCCGAGGCCTCGATCTCCTTGCGGATCTGGGACACCCGGTCGGCGACCTCGGCGGACTTGCCGCCGCCGTCGACGACGGTGGTGTTCTCCTTGTCGACCACGACACGCCGGGCGGTGCCGAGCACCTCCAGGCCGACCTGGTCGAGCTTGTAGCCCAGCTCCGGGGCGACCAGCTCGGCACCGGTCAGGACCGCCATGTCCTGCAGCATCGCCTTGCGGCGGTCGCCGAACCCGGGGGCCTTGACCGCGCAGACCTTGATGGTCTTACGGATGGAGTTGACCACCAGGGTGGAGAGCGCCTGGCCCTCCACGTCCTCGGCGATGATCAGCAGCGGCTTGCTGTTCTGGAGGACCTTCTCCAGCAGCGGCAGCAGCTCCTCGATCGCCGAGATCTTCTGGGTGGTGATCAGGATGTACGGGTCCTCGAGGACCGCCTCCTGCCCCTCCACGTCGGTGACGAAGTTCGGCGAGATGAAGCCCTTGTCGAACTGGAGACCCTCGGTGACCTCCAGCTCGGTGGTCAGCGTGGAGCCCTCCTCGACGGTGATGACACCGTCGCGGCCGACCTTCTCCATCGCCTCGGCGATCAGCTCACCGATCGTGGCGTCCTGCGCGGAGATCGTCGCGACCTGCGCGACCGACTCCTTGTCGGAGACCTCGACGGCCTTGGCGAGCAGCGCCTCGGAGACCTTGGCGGCGGCCGCGTCGACACCCCGCTTCAGGCCGGCCGGGTTGGCGCCGGCGGTCACGTTGCGCAGGCCCTCGCGGACCATGGCCTGGGCCAGCACGGTGGCGGTGGTGGTCCCGTCGCCGGCGATGTCGTTGGTCTTGGTCGCCACCTCCTTGACCAGCTGCGCGCCAAGGTTCTCGTACGGGTTGGTGAGCTCGATCTCCTTGGCGATGGTCACGCCGTCGTTGGTGATCGTGGGCACACCGAATTTCTTGTCCAGGACGACGTTGCGCCCGCGCGGGCCGAGGGTGACCTTGACCGTGTCCGCGAGGGCGTTGACACCGTGCTCCAGCAGGTGCCGGGCGTCGTCCGAGAAGCTCAGGATCTTCGCCATGAATGTCCCTTCGAAGCGACGTTGCCCCGGCCCGGCGAGCCGGACCGGGGCAACGACACTGATCGGTTGCTTACTTCTCGATGACCGCGAGGACGTCGCGGGCGGAGAGCACCAGGTACTCCTCGCCGGCGTACTTGACCTCGGTGCCGCCGTACTTCGAGTAGAGAACGGTGTCGCCGACCTTCACGTCGAGCGGCACGCGGTTGCCGTTGTCGTCGATCCGGCCCGGGCCGACAGCGAGGACGGTGCCCTCCTGCGGCTTCTCCTTGGCGGTGTCGGGGATCACGATGCCCGACGCCGTGGTGGTCTCAGCCTCGTTCGCCTGGACCACGATCCGGTCCTCGAGCGGCTTGATCGCAACCTTGGTCGCGGTAGTCACGGGCATACCCTCCTGGGGTACTGGTTTCGTTACCGGTCGACCGGAGCCGACCAGCGTCAATCTGCCACATGCCACCGGGCGGGGCCGTCGTCGCGGGTGCCGGTCCGCCTGGCGTTCAACGACCGGACACAGGCCCGGAAGTTGGCACCCTCAGGGTGAGAGTGCTAATCGCAGGTTATTCCTCGGCTAGCACTCCGTCAAGGAGAGTGCCAACGGTCGCCGCTCCGTGTCGCCACTCCTCCGCCACTCTTCACCGCGACACGCCGGCACTCGCTTCCGCGTCCGTGATCGCGCGCCTACGTTCCGACACCAGTCGGCACACGGAGGACGGCGGATGAGCGACGTACCAACCCTGGGGTTCCTGCGCGACCAGTTGCGCCGGGCCCGGCAGGCACGCGGCCTCAGCCAGGAGGAGCTGGGCAGGCTGATCAACTACTCGTCTTCGGCGGTCAGCGCCGTCGAGGTCGGACACAAGCCGCTGGGCCCGGACTACCTGGCCCGGGTCGACACGGTGCTGGAGACCGGCGGTCTCTTCGTCAGCCTGCTGGAGCTGATCCGGCTGCACGCCGCGCCGGACTGGTTCCGCCCGTGGGAGGAGGTCGAGCGGGAGGCCAGCGCCCTACGCTGGTGCGATCCGACGGTGATTCCCGGCCTGCTCCAGACCGAGGCGTACGCGCGGGCGATGCTCCGGGCCGGCCCGCTGCTGACCGACGACGAGATCGACGAGCGGGTGCTGGCCCGGATGGCCCGGCAGGCGGTGCTGACCCGCGACCGGCCGCCGCAGCTCGTCGCCGTGGTGGACGAGCAGGCGCTGCGCCGGCTGGTCGGCGACCGGGCGACCATGCGGGAGCAACTGGATCACCTGCGGACCATCGGTGCCGAGCCACACGTGCAGGTGCGCATCATCCCGGCCGAGGCGCCGTGGCACATCGGGCTCAACGGCCCCTTCGTCCTGGCCCGGCTCGCCGACGGGACCGAGGTGGCACACCTGGACGACCAACTCCGGGGCCACACCGTGGACAGCCCGAACGACCTTGCCAGCCTGGGACGGCGTTGGGAGACTGTGGCCGGTGAGGCGTTGCCGCGCCGGCAGTCCGCCCGCCTGATCGAGGAAGTGGCGAAGACATGGACCTGACCCACGCCACCTGGCGCAAGTCCACCCGCAGCAACAGCAACGGCGGCGCCTGCGTCGAGGTCGCCGACAACCTGCCCGACGTGGTCGCCGTCCGGGACAGCAAGGACCCGACCGGGCCGGTGCTGACGTTCACTCCGGCCACCTGGCGGGGCTTCGTGGCCGCCGTTCCCACCTCGCACTGACACCGCCGTCCCGGCACCCCGACCGGGGCCGGAACAATGGGCGGGTGAACCTGGAACAGCTGGCGGAACTGCGTACGCCGGAGGGGTCGGCCGCACTGGACGCGGCCACGCGCCTGGCCGGCGGTGATCCGCTGTCGGCGGCGGCCGCGCTGCGGTCCGGCGGCCTGCCGCCCGGACTGGCCTCGGCGGCGCTCACCCAGGCCGAGCTGCGCCGCCGCGCGGTCGGCAAGTTCGGTCCGGCGGCGGGCGGCCGGTTGCGCCCCCCGGCCCGCCGGGCCTTTTAAACATTGGGGGGGTGGGGCCACCACCCC
>NZ_JBFAMU010000435.1:0-4125 GCF_040656655.1 Micromonospora sp. NPDC049799 | reverse complement strand
TCCGCCCCGGCAGCGTGGCCGGGGCGGACGGCCGCTTCTCACCTCAGGTACGGCCCGGCGGTGCCGATCTTGCCGGGTGCCGGGTTGCCGGGCAGGTTCAGCACGTAGACCCGCAGGTTGCCCTTGCCGCTGACGGAGGCGGTGAGGGTGCCGTTGGTGACGGTTCGGGTGTCCCCGGTGACCGCGTCGGTGTAGACACCGTTGGGAATGCCGCTGAACGTGGCGCCGCTGGACACGGTCACCAGGGCGAAGCTGTCCACCCCGCCGGAGGTGAACCGGCGCTTGAACGCCATCGCGCCGCCGCTGATCCCCTGGGTGGAGTACTGGCCCTTCTGCAACGCGGGGATGGCGCGTCGGATCTGGTTCAGCCGCTGCACGTGCCGGACCAACGGCTGGTCCAGCGTGGTCGCCACCGCTCCGGTGGCGCCGGCCACCACACCGAAGTCCGGGGCGGTGACGGTCCCGGCGAGGTGACCGCCGTAGTAGGCGCGGCCGGTCGTCGCCAGCGGGCAGGTTGGCCCGCAGTCGATCTTCGCGCCCTTCTGGAACTCGATCTCGGAGCCGTAGTAGAGCGTCGGGATACCGCGGAACGTCCACATCAGGCTCATGTTCTCCGCCCAGGCGTCGGTGCCCTCGGCGTAGCGCACCGAGGACTTGTTGGACCCGTAGTCGTGGCTGTCGACGTACACGACGTTGTAGGTGGCGTCGTTGTAGCTGTCGTCGGAGTCCCGGCCGTTGCCGAAGGCGTTCGTCGCGTCACCGAAGTTCATGTGCATCCGCATGTCGATGACGTTCATGCCGGAGAACCTCGAGTGGTCCGGCACGTGGTAGTCGTTGCCGCGCAGGAACGCGTTGTCGCTGGTCGGCTGGCCGTTCGGGCCGAGCAACTGCTCATAGTCGTACTGCTCGATGGCGGCGCGTACGTCGTCCGGGCTGTACTCCTTCCGCTCCTTCCAGGTGAAGAACTGCGCGGAGTGGTTGACCGAGCCACGGTTCCACTTGTCGTTGACGAACGCGGCGACCTCGCCGAAGACGTAGAAGTCCTTCCCCTTCTCACCGTGCCGGGCGACCGCGTGCTGCTGGATCGCCGGCAGGAAGCGGCGGTTCCAGGTGACCCGCGGGATGTGCACGGCGGTGTCGATGCGGAAGCCGTCGACGCCCATGTCGATGTACCGGTTGTACGCGTCGATCAGGTACTTCTGCACGGTCGCGTTCTCGGTGTTGAAGTCGGCCAGGTCCTCGTGCAGCCAGCAACTGCGCGAGTCCTCGCCCTCCCAGTTGCCGATCCAGCACTGGTGGTAGAGGTCGGCCGGGAAGAGCCCGCTGGTCGGGGTCGGCCACTGGCAGTGGTGGATCGTGTAGCCCTCCTGGCTGTACGACCCGTTCGGGGTGCCCCAGCGCAGGCAGCGGTTGCCGGCCGGGGCGGTGGACGACCACAGGTCCCCGCTGTACGGCCGGCCCTTGGCCTTCGCGTTCTGCGCCGCCGTCAGCGTCGGGTCGTTGCCCTGGTGCTCGACCGTCGGGTCGTACTCGCGGCCGGCCTGCGGCGCGTCGTAGTACCACTTCCACTGCTCGTCGCGGACGCCGTACACCGTCGGGGTGAAGAGCCCGCGCGCGCCCCACCGTGAGCTGTGGTTGTAGACCACGTCCTGGAAGATCTTGATGCCCTTGGCGTGCGCGGCGTTGATCAGGTCCTGGTAGCTGGCGCCCGGGCTCTCCAGGCGCGGATCGATCCGGTGGAAGTCCCAGCCGTGGTAGCCGTGGAAGTCGTAGTCGGAGCGGTTGAGCACGACCGGGGTGATCCACAGGGCGGAGAAGCCGAGCCCCTTGACGTAGTCGAGCTTGTCGATCAGCCCCTGGAAGTCGCCCCGGAACATGGGGTCGTCGTTGGCCGCGTTGCCCGACCTCACGTGCTGGCTGCCGCCCCGGTTGTTGCCGCTGTCGCCGTCGGCGAAGCGCGCGGTCATGACGAAGTAGACGGTGTCCTCGCGGGGGTCGCCGCCGAGCGGCGATCCCCCCACCGGCGGGGCGGCGCCGGTGGTCGCGGTCGCGGCAGCACTCGCCGCCGACCGGTTGCCGGCCGCGTCGAGGGCCCGCACGTTCCAGGTGTACGCGGTGGACGGCGCGAGACCGTACGCCACGTACCGGGTGCCGGTGGTGGTGACCGTGGTGGCCCCGCCGGTGCCGCCGGTGCGGGTCAGCTCGTACCCGGTGACGCCCCGGTCGTCGGTCGACGCGGACCACGCCAGGGTCACCGACAGCCCGTCGGCGGTCGCGGTGAGCCCGGCCGGCGCGGACGGCGGCGCGGTGTCCGGGCTGACCGGCGCGCACGGGTCGGCGGCGTTGGCGGTGACCACCCCGCCGGAGACGGTGCTGCGGCCGACGCCGAGGGTGTAGTCGGCGCCGTTGTTGTTGTCCCACGAACCGGCGTTGTTGAAGGCGGCGGTGAGGCCGGCTGCCGTACCCAGGTCGACGACCTTCTTCGCCCAGCCGGCGCAGGCGGCCTGCATCGCGACGCCCGGGACGGGCGTCCAGGCGCCGCCGGTGGGCCGGTAGTGCAGGTTCGCGGTGGACCAGCCGCGCGGCGTGAGGTGGTAGTACACCTCGGCGGTGGCGCCACCCGGAGCCGGCGTGGGGGACGGCGTGCCGGTCGCGCACGGGTCGCCGGAGCCGATCCTCCCGGCGGCGACGGTGACCGCGCCGGTGCCGAGCCGGTAGTTGGCGCCGTTGTTGTTGTCCCAGACGCCGGTGCCGTTGGTGAAGACGACCTGGAGCCCGGTCGCGGCTCCGAGGTCGATGGTCTTCCGGCGCCAGCCGGTGCAGCCGGCGTCCATCGCGACTCCCGGCACGGCGGTCCAGGCCGCGCCGTCGACGCCGTAGTGGATGTTGACCGAGGTTCCCCAGGCGGTCGGTGGCTGGTAGTGGACGGTGACGGTGTTGGCCGCGACCGCCGCCGTGAGCGGCAGCAGTCCGGCGGCCAGGCCGACGGCGAGCGCGAGGGCACTCCACCGGCGACGGGTGGTGGTTGTCCGCCTCATGACAGGTCTCCTGACACCCACGCCCGTCGGGGCGGGCGCAAGTCACTGAAGGCGTTGCAAGAACTTGCGAACGCGGTGCCAGGAAGTTACCAGCTTCGATGGCCTGAAACCAGAGGTTCACAATCGACAGACATGAAATCTGTGCGCTCGAGAGTGAAGGTCCTTGCGCTGACCGAAAGGTCTTTCGGGTGCGGTTGTCGTCGCCGCGGCCACCACAACCGCACCCCGAACAGCCGCGACTCAGGCGGCGGGCGGTGGCGCGAAGACGCCGACGTGGTTGCCGCCCGGGTCGAGCAGGTGCGCGAAGGTGAGCCCGCTGTCCGCACTCTTCAGCGGAACCAGGACCTTGCCCCCGGCCGCCTCGGCCCGCCGGCAGGTGTCGGCCACGTCGGCCACCTGCACGTAGAACACCGCGTAGTTCGGGCCCGCCCCGCCGGTCGCCCGCACCGCACCCTGGATCGACCCGTCCGGCCCCGGCTCCACCACCCGGTACGACGCCTCCGGCGTGCCCTGCTCGGTGAACGCCCAGCCGAACAGGTCGGCGTAGAACCGGCCGGTCTCCACCGGTCGGTCCGTGCCGACCTCGAACCACGTGACCGCGTTGGTGATCGTGGACATGTGTCGCCTCCCGTTCCGCGCCGGCCCTGTCCCCGGCGTCGCAGGAGTCAGCCTCGACCGCGTCCGCGACAGCGTCCTGTCGGTGTTTCCCCGGCGATCTCAGACGAGGCTGAGCGGGCGCACCCGCTCCTGCGGGATGTCCAGGTCCTCCGTGCGCAGCTCCCGCCGCACCCGCTCGGCCAGCGGCACCACGTCGAGGATCCGGTCGGTGCGGAAGCAGCGCAGCTCGTCGCGCAGCCGGCACCAGGCCAGCAGGTACCAGTGCCGGGAGTTGCCGAGGTAGCCCAGCGGCTCCACCTCGCGTCGGGACGAGGAGCCGTCGCGATCGGCGTACGACAGGCGGAGCACCCGGCGCGCGGACACCGCGTCGGCGACGGCGGCCGGGACGGACGTGCCCGGCCCGTCGCCGATCATAACGACTACGCCCTGGCCGCCTGCCGGGGTTTCGGGCAGATGCGACCGCTGCTCA
>NZ_JBFAMU010000434.1:0-4126 GCF_040656655.1 Micromonospora sp. NPDC049799 | reverse complement strand
CGCGCTCGGCGGCCTGCTCGACCGGGTCGGCCTGCGCGGCTCCACCGCGCGGGAGGTCCGTTACCTCTCCGGCGGCAACCAGCAGAAGGTGGTGCTGGCCCGGTGGCTCGCGACCGGGGCGCGGGTGCTCATCTTCGACGAGCCGACCCGGGGCATCGACGTCGGCGCGAAGGCCAGCATCCACGAACTCATGCGGGAGTTGGCGGAGGCCGGCGCCGCGATCCTGATGATCTCCTCCGAGCTGCCCGAGGTGATCGGCATGGCCGACCGCATCGTGGTGCTGCGACAGGGCACCGTGGCCGGCGTCCTGCCGGCCGGCGCGAGCGAGGCGGAGATCATGCTGCTGGCCACGGGCGAGCCCGACCGGACCGGCGTCGGCGTGGGCGCGGACGGCGGTGCGGCATGACCACCTCCACGATGTCGCCGTCCGCCCCGCTGCGTCTCGCCGGTCCGGGTACGGGCGCGTCCAGCGCACCGGTCTGGTTCGTCTTCGGTGGCGTGTTCGCGGTGGCCTGGCTGCTCGTCGAACTCAACGGCGGCCAGTTCATGACCGTGGACAACCTGCAGAACATGGCGGTCCGGTCGGTCGCGCTGGGTCTGGTCGCGGTCGGTCAGACGATCGTGCTGATCGGCGGTTCGCTGGACCTGTCGGTGGCCTACATGGTCAGCGTGACCGCGGTGAGCGCGTCGTTCGTCATGCAGGGCGATCCGGACCGCATGGCGCTGGGCATCGCGGTCACCCTGGCGCTGGGCGCCGGCGTGGGCCTGGTCAACGGTCTCGTGATCACCCGGCTGCGGATCAACGCGTTCATCGCCACCCTCGGCACCTCCCTGGTGATGAGCGGGATCCTCAACGCCCTCTTCACCAACTTCACCGGCTCGGTCCCCCGCGAGTTCCAGGCGCTGGGCTACAACGCCCTGGGTCCCGTACCGGTGGCGGTGCTCCTCCTGCTGGCCGTGGTCGCCCTCGCCTGGTACACGCTGCGCCGTACCCGCTTCGGCTACCACCTGTACGCCGTCGGCGGCAGCGCGGAGGTGGCCCGGCTCTCCGGGGTGCGCACCGACCGGGTGGTGGTCACCGCCCACGTGCTGTGCAGCCTCACCGCGGTCCTGACCGGGTTGTTCCTGGTCAGTCGGCTGCGCTCGGGAGCACCGTGGGTCGGCCCGGACGGCGGGTACGACCTGGAGTCGATTGCCGCTGCCGTGGTTGGCGGCACCGCGCTGGCCGGCGGTCGCGGGACCGTCGCCGGCACCCTGGCCGGTGTCCTCATCCTCGCCGTGGTCGACCAGGTGTTCAACGAGTTCGAGGTGAACGCCTTCCTCAAGACGCTGATCCGCGGCGTGATCATCGTCGGGGCGGTGGCGCTCTACGCGCTGCGCAACCGGCGTGACGAGGAGGGCTTCTGATGACGGTGACCGCCCCGCCGCCCGCCGCGGCGGCTCCCGAGCGGCCGGTCTCGCGGGCCTGGCGGCTGCTGCGGGCCGTACCCCCGATCTGGCTGGTCCTCGCCGTGGTGATCGTGCTGATCGCCTGGCGGAACCCGACGTTCGTCGAGCCGGCCCCGTTCCTGGCCTTCCTGCGCAGGTGCGCGCCCCTGGCGGTGCTCGCCGCCGGTCAGGTCTTCGTCATCATCGCCGGCGAGTTCGACCTCTCGGTCGGCGCGCTGGTCACGGCAGTGGTCGTGGTGGCCGCGCGGCTGTCCGACGGAGATCCGGGCAACACCTGGTGGCTCATCCCGCTGCTGCTCGCCGGTGGCGCGCTGGTGGGCCTGGTCAACGGCCTGGTCACCACCCGGCTGCGGGTGCCCTCCTTCATCGCCACGCTGGGCATGCTGCTGGTCCTCAACGGCGCGGTCTTCCTCTGGTCCGGCGGCGCTCCGCGCGGGTCGCTGGCCGACAACTTCCGCCAGTTCGGCCGCTTCGGGGTGGAGATCCCGGGGCTGGGCCAACTGCCGTACGCGGTGCTGATCCTGGTGGCCCTCGGCGTCGGCCTGTGGCTGCTGCTGTCACACACCCGCTTCGGCCACCAGGTGTACGCCGCCGGCGGCAATCCGCGTGCCGCCGCCCTGTCCGGGGTCGACGTACGACGGGTCCGGACCGCGGCGTTCGTCATCTCCGGCCTCTCGGCGGTGGTCGCCGGGGTTCTCCTCGGCGGTTTCACCGGGGTCACCGCCGAGGCCGGTGTCGGTTACGAGTTCCAGGCCATCGCCGCCGTCGTGCTCGGCGGCGCGGTGCTCGGTGGGGGCCGCGGCAGCGTCGGCGCCGCCCTCGCCGGCGCGCTCACCCTGCAATCGGTGTTCACCCTGCTCAACCTCCTGGGCCTGGCCAAGTCACTCCGTGACGCGGTGCAGGGCCTGATCATCATCGGCGCGGCCGCGTACGCCGCTCACCGGCTGCGCCGGTCCGGCTGACGCCGCGCCGCCACCCGTCGCGAGGGAGAAGCCATGAGACATCCACTGCGAACCATGCTGGCGGTGTGCGGCGCCGCGGCGCTTTTCGCCACCGGCTGCACCTCGACCGCACCCGAGGAGGGCGGCGACGACGGCCCGGCGGGCAGCGGCACCGGCCAGCAGTCGTCGTTCTTCGTCCAGGCCGACTACGACGAGCAGATCGCCCAGCGCTCCGTCACCCCCACCGGACCGGCCGACCAGCCCTGGCTGCAGGCGATCAACCCGCAGCTCGTCGACACGGCGAAGTACAAGAAGGCCGGCAAGCACACCATCTGCTTCTCCAACGCCGGGGTCAACAACCCGTGGCGGGTGGTGGGGTGGACCACCATGCAGGCCGAGGCCAAACTGCACCCGGAGATCGCCGCCCTGACCGCGGTCGACGCGGAGGGCAAGGACGACAAGCAGATCAGCGACATCGACGGCCTGCTGGCCAGCAAGAAGTGCAGCGCCCTGATCGTCTCGCCGAACACCACCGCCGCCCTCACACCGGCGGTGGAGAAGGCCTGCCAGGCCGGCCTGCCGGTGATCGTCTTCGACCGGGGCGTCAACACCGACTGCCCGGTCACCTTCATCCATCCCATCGGCGGGTACGCCTTCGGCGCCACCGCGGCGGAGTTCCTGACCGACAAGGTGAAGAAGAACGGCAAGATCCTCGCGCTGCGCATCCTGCCCGGCGTCGACGTGCTGGAGACCCGCTGGGCGGCGGCCAAGGTGATCTTCGACAAGGCCGACGTGGACGTCGTCGGGGTCGAGTTCACCGACGGCGACGCCGCCAAGGTCAAGACGATCGTCAACGACTACCTGGAGCGCCACGGCAGCATCGACGGGGTCTGGATGGACGCCGGAGCCACCTCGGTGGCGGCCGCCGAGGCGTTCGAGGACGCCGGCCAGAAGGTGCCGGTCATCACCGGCGAGGACCAGCAGGACTTCCTGCGGCTGTGGCAGGAGAAGAAGCTCACCGCCGTGGCCCCGACCTACCCGACCTACCAGTGGCGTACGCCGATCCTGGCCGCCCTGGACATCCTGGCCGGCAAGCAGGTGCCCAAGGAGTGGGTGCTGCCCCAGCCGACGATCACCGAGGAGAACCTCGGCCAGTACGTGCTGCCGCAGCTCCCGCCGCTGCACTACGCGCTCTGCGGCTGCGAGAAGATGCCCGGCTTCCCGCAGAACTGGGGCGGTAACCAGTAGCGCGTGGCGGGCGCGGGACTGACCTCGTCGGCCCCGCGCCCGCCCCGTCCGGCGCGTCCGGACCCGGACGCGCCCCGACCGACCACGAGGAGAGACGTGCACCCCATCGGCGCGAACACCTGGATCTGGGTCTCGCCGTTGACCGACGCCCGGCTGGCCGCGCTGGCACCGCGGATCCGGGAGTGGGGCTTCGACGTGATCGAGCTGCCCGTCGAGTCCCCCGGCGACTGGGACCCGGACCGGGCCGCCGACCTCCTCGCCGGCCTGGGGCTCGGCGCGACGGTCTGCGCGGTCATGTCCGCCGACCGGGACCTGGTGACCGACGACGCGGAGGTGGTCCGCCGGACCGGGGACTACCTCCGGCACTGTGTCCGGGTGGCGGCCCGGGTGGGTGCCGGGCGTGGTGCGCTTCGCCAGCACCCTGCCCGCACTGCTCGCGGCCGGCGGGATCGACACCTCCATCGACCCGGTCGCGCTCGCCCACTACC
>NZ_JBFAMU010000433.1:0-4149 GCF_040656655.1 Micromonospora sp. NPDC049799 | reverse complement strand
GCAACCGCCGCCGGTCGAGGTGCGCCGCCCGCTGGCGCTGGCCGTCGCCGGCTTCGCCGCGCTGCTCGGGCTCGGTCTGGTGCTCGCGGCGCAGACCTCCGGCCCCGGGCACCGCCTGCCCTTCGCGATCGTCGTCCTGGGCGTACAGCTGCTCTTCGTGCTGGCCTGGACGACCGCCCTCCGCCCGCCGGCCATGTGGCTGGTCGCCGGCGTCGCCGGCGTCGCCGCGGTGGTGGCCGACGTGGCCGCCGTGCGGATGGCGGAGGCCCGCCTCACGCCGCTGCTCTCCGTGGCGGCCGTCGCTCTCCTGGTAGCCGTGCTCGGCCAACTGGTCCGCCGGGTGGACCGGGCCCGGGTGACCGACTCGCTGCGCGGGACCGCGCTCATCGTGGTCGGCGTCGTCGCCTTCGCCACCCTGATCCTGCTCAGCCGGATCGTGGCGGGGACCCAGACGATCACCGTCGGCCTGCTGGCCGCCGGGGTGGCGCTCACCGTCGCCCGGTTCACCGACGGGTTCGCGGCCTGGCCGCGACTGGCCCCCCAGGTGCCTCGTGGCGCCTCCGGCGTGGTCGGCGGCGCGATGGTCGGCACGCTGGTCAGTGCCCTGCTCGGCAGCTACCTGGTCGCCCCCTTCACCCCCACGAAGGCCGCGCTCATCGGCCTGGTCGCGGCGGTCGCGGCCGTCCTCGCCGACCTCGCCGCCGGGTACGCCGAGGCGGGCCGGCTGATGGCGGGGGAGCCACCGACGATGTGGGTGGCCCGGCACATGCAGGGGCCGCTCGGCGGGTTCGCCCTCGCCGCACCGGCGGCGTACGTCATGTGCAAGCTGGTGTTCTGACCACGGTTGAGCTTTTCGGAGTTCGGGTACCACCGGTTGCGCCGAGGCGGCGACCGGGTGACAGGAGGCGGCGTGACGCAGGAGTACGCGTACGAGGAGGAGCGGCCGCGGCGGCGCGGGCGCAAGGTGCTCGTCACGCTCGTCGTGCTGCTCCTGATCCTGGTCGGGCTGCTGGTGGTGGCCGACCGGGTGGCGGCCGGGGTGGCCGAGCGGGCCATCGCCGACCAGGTCCGCCAGGAGGTCGCCAAGCAGGGCGCGCAGTCCTCGCCGCCCTCCGTCGACGTGGGCGGCTTCCCGTTCCTCACCCAGGTGGTGAACGGCCGCTACGAGCGCATCTCCATCGGACTGACCGACGTGCAGGGGTCGGTGCAGGGTGACGCCGTCGCGCTGCCGAAGCTCGATGTGGACGCCCGCAACGTGGCCGCGTCGCTGGACACCCTCCGGTCCGGGCAGGGCGACGTGGTCGCCGAGACCGTCAACGGCACCGGCACCATCAGCTACGAGAGCCTGGCGGCGCTCCTCGACCGGGAGGGGCTCACCCTCGGCGAGCAGAACGGCCGACTCGCGGTGACCGCCCCGGTCAACGTCCTCGGGCAGCAGCTCACCGTCAACGGCACCGCCGACGTGACCGTCGGCGAGCAGGGAAAGGTGGCGCTGCGCTTCAAGGACCTCAGCGCCGAGGGGCTGCCCAACGTTCCGCTGGCCCGCACGATCCTCAACAACTACGCGCAGAGCATCTCGATCGACGTACCCCTGCCCGACCTGCCGTTCCAGCTCGCCGTCCGCGAGGTTCGACCGCTGCCCGAGGGCCTCGCGGTGACCGTCGACGCGAAGAACGTGCCGATCAACTCCGCCACCTGACCGAGCGCGCCGCCTCCCGGGCCGGCCACATCCGACGCGGGGGCCGCGTCCCGGATGCTGGTCGGCCCGGTGGCGTCACGGTCACTGACTGGTAGGCTCCGTGGTCATGGGGACGCTCCTCACCAAACGGCGCGCGGTCGACCTGTGCCGCGTGGCCACCTGCCTGTGTCGCCCCGTCATCTGACGGCGGGGCTGTCCTCGGCTGCCTGATCCGGCAGCGCACTCAGGGTCCACGACCCTTCCGGTGCTCCCCCACCGAACGCCCGACAGCGGCGCCGTCGCACGAACCCGTGATCCGTCCTAGCTCTGGGTCCCGCGTGCGGCAACGACAAATATCGATCTCCGCGCGCTGGCTCACCATCCATCCTCACCAGGGAGTGATCTGATGAGTCGCGACACCGCGCTCGTCTCGGCCGAGTGGGCCGAGAAGAACCTCGACGCCCCGGGCGTCGTCTTCGTCGAGGTCGACGAGGACACCTCCGCCTACGACACCGGCCACATCGCCGGCGCGATCAAGCTCGACTGGAAGACCGACCTGCAGGATCCGGTCCGGCGGGACTTCGTCAACAAGAGCCAGTTCGAGGCGCTGCTCTCCGAGCGGGGGATCAGCAACGACGACACCGTGGTCCTCTACGGCGGCAACAACAACTGGTTCGCCGCGTACGCGTACTGGTACTTCAAGCTCTACGGCCACGGCGACGTCAAGCTGCTCGACGGCGGGCGCAAGAAGTGGGAGCTGGACGCCCGTCCGCTGGTCAAGGACGCGGTGACCCGCCCGGCGACCCGGTACGTCGCGCAGGAGCCGGACACCTCCATCCGCGCCTTCCGGGACGAGGTCGTGGCCGCGATCGGCACCAGGAACCTGGTCGACGTGCGCAGCCCCGACGAGTTCGCGGGCCGCCTGCTCGCCCCCGCCCACCTGCCGCAGGAGCAGGCGCAGCGGGCCGGCCACATCCCGACCGCGATCAGCGTGCCGTGGTCCAAGGCCGCCAACGAGGACGGCACCTTCAAGTCCGACGACGAGCTGCGCCGGATCTACGCCGACGCCGGTCTGGACGACGGCAAGGAGACCATCGCGTACTGCCGGATCGGCGAGCGCTCCTCGCACACCTGGTTCGTGCTCCAGGAGCTGCTCGGTCACCGCAACGTCAAGAACTACGACGGCTCCTGGACCGAGTACGGCTCGCTGGTCGGCGTGCCGGTCGCGCTCGGCGACGAGCCCGGGGAGGCCTGATCATCATGACTGCACCCACCGCCGCCGGATGCGCCGCTCCGGACCAGGCCGCGCCGCTGCCGGCCAGCCTGGACCTGGAGAAGGAGACCGTGATCACGGGTGTCGTCCGCTCCGACGCGGGCGATGCCGTGCCGGGCGCGTACGTCCGACTGCTCGACTCCACCGGTGAGTTCACCGCCGAGGTCGTCACCTCGGCCGCCGGCCAGTTCCGGTTCTTCGCCGCCCCCGGCGCCTGGACGCTGCGGGCGCTGTCCCGCCAGGGCAACGGCGACACCGCCGTCACCGCCGGCCGTGGCATCAACGAGGTCGCGGTCACCGTCGCCTCCTGACCCACGCCCTGATCGGCCCGTGGCCCGCCACCCCTCCGGGAGGTGGCGGGCCGCTGCCACAAGATCCCCGCAACATCGGGGAACCTGCTGCCTCGATCACGCGCGAGACAGCATTTTCGGGGAAGTCGCGGTCTTGGGGCGGGTGGGCGAAGGGGCGGCGGGCGCGTGACACTATGGCGCGTGTGAGTGGTCTTGCCCCGCCCGGCTACGCCCCGTCGACCGGCACCGAGCCGTCCCCGCGCGACCGGCGCCGGACCCGTCGGCTGGTGGTGGCGTCGGTGGTCTGGGCGGTGCTACTGGCCGCGCTCACCTGGTACTCGGTGCGCACCGACCCGCCGACGGTGCGGGAGCAGCGGAGCCTCTCCGACGCGGGCCCGGTGGTCGACCGGGCGATCGGCGAACTGGCCGGAGCGATCGGCGGAGACTCCGTGCTGGCGCTCACCCCGCCCGAGGTCGAGCGGGGCTGCCGGGTCACGCCGCTTTCCGACGGGGGCATCCTGCTGCGCCGCGTGACGGTGGTCGTACCGGCCGGCGAGGAGCGGACGCTGCTGGAGCGGGTCTCCGGACGGCTCCCGGCGGACTGGCGGGCGGGGGTCCGGGTCACCGCGGAGGGGCCGCGCCTGCGGGCCGACGCCGGTGAGTTCGTCACGGTCGAGGGCGAGGTCGAGCGGGAGGGCCGGGTCCGGTTCACGGCGGACACCGGCTGCCGGCCACTGGGCGACCCCTACGTCGAGCCCGCGATCGGCGCCGGCTCGGGTCCCGACGTCGACGCGCTCGTCGCGGCCCTGCGCGCCGTCGGCCATCCCGACCAGCACCACCTCGACACCGGTCCGGACCGGTCCGGAGCGGGGGTGTGCGGTGGACACCCGGTGCGGTGCCCGGCCGAC
>NZ_JBFAMU010000432.1:0-4165 GCF_040656655.1 Micromonospora sp. NPDC049799 | reverse complement strand
GTCCGCCCGCGGCGTACCCGTGCCGACGCGCGTGGCCCGCTCCGCCGCGATCCGGCCCCCCGACCGCGGTGTGCGCTGCCCGCCGCCGGTCACGTCCCGGCGGTCGCGCTTGTCAATAGTCATGCCCCTCCCCCTCTTCGTCCGTCCCTGTCCCGTCCCCGGGTGTCGGGTGTGGATCTTTACCAGTCCCCCCCGACACCGTCCCCGGTTGGTGCATCGCCTTGACCCGTCGGCGGTACCGTTCGCGGTCGGTCCGCCCCTGCTCCCGTGCGTCCGGGTCAAGCCGTTCCGCTGCCCGCAGCCGCACCGAAGCGGCACGCGGGTTCGCGGCGACCTCCGCCTCCCCGGGCAGCTCGGCGCCCCGGCTGAGCAGCCGGAACGTCGGGCCGGACCCGGGCAGCTCGACCGGGAGGTCGACCGGGCCCTTACTGCGGACCCGGTCGGCCAGCGCCGCCTTGGTGAGCCGGTCCTCCAGCGAGTGGTAGGACAGGACCACCATGCGGCCCCCCACGGTGAGCTTGTCCAGCGCGGCCGGCAGCGCCGTCTCCAGCGCTGCCAGTTCCTTGTTTACCTCGATCCGTAAAGCCTGAAACGTTCTCTTTGCCGGGTGTCCCCCGGTTCGTCTGGCTGGTGCCGGAATCGACTCGCGGACCAGCTCCGCGAGCCGCGCCGACGAGGTGATCCGGCCCCGCTCGCGCTCCCGGATGATCGCCGAGGCGATCTTCCCGGCGAACTTCTCCTCGCCGTAGACCCGCAGCACCCGCGCCAGGTCCGGGTGCGCGTAGGTGTTGACCACCTCTTCGGCGGTCACCCCCCGGGTCTGGTCCATCCGCATGTCCAGCGGGGCGTCCTGCGCGTACGCGAACCCCCGGTCGGGCGCGTCGAGCTGGAGCGAGGAGACGCCCAGGTCGAACAGGATCGCGTCGATGCCCGGGTAGCCGAGCCGGTCGAGCACCTCCGGAAGCTCGTCGTAGACGGCGTGCTCCAGGTGGATCCGATCGGCGAACGGGGCGAGCCGGGCCCGCGCGTGCGCCAGGGCCTCGGTGTCCCGGTCGAGCCCGATGAGAACGGTGTCCGGGTGCGCGCGCAGCACCGCCTCGGCGTGCCCGCCCAGGCCCAGCGTCGCGTCGACGTGGACCGTGCGTCCGCCCCGGTCCAGCGCGGGAGCCAGCAACTCGAGACACCGCTCGAGCAACACCGGCACGTGCGTGCCTCGCAGCTCCCCCATGTCGACCCCCACTGGTTGAAACCCTGTTTCCTTGTCGCGCCTGTCGTCGGACGACGCCGTACCGTCGTACCGCCAGATCCCCATCCGCTCCCCGCCCGAACTTCCCGGCCACGCCGGAGGAGGTCGGATCGTGCGCCTGGCACCGGGGAAGGGGTGCCAGGAACTCGAAAGCGGCTGGAGATCTCGCAGTACGTCGGGCGCCGTCACGCCCTACAGACCGCCGGGCAGCACCCCCTCCTCGATGTCGGCGAAGTCGTCTTCGCTCTCGGCGAGGTAGGTCTCCCAGGCGACCCTGTCCCAGATCTCGACCCGGGTGCTCGCGCCGATGACCACCAGCTCACGGTCGAGGGCCGCGTACGTCCGCAGGTGGGCCGGGATGGTCACCCGTCCCTGCTTGTCCGGGACCTCGTCGTGCGCGCTGGCGAAGAAGACCCGGCTGTAGGCCCGGGCCGCCTTGTGTGTCATCGGCTGCGCGCGTAGCTGCTCCGCGATCCGCTGGAACTCCGGCGTCGGGAAGACGTAGAGGCAGCGGTCCTGCCCTTTGGTGATCACGACACCCCCCGCCAGCTCGTCCCGGAACTTCGCCGGAAGGATCAACCGGCCCTTGTCGTCGAGACGCGGAGTGTGGGTGCCGAGGAACATCGGCCCAACCCCCTCGCCCCTGAACGGCGTTCGCGGCGCCGCTGACCCCCCGGGCCGGTGGGGCCCTCCCGGCCTCACCATTGGGCCCCACTCTACTCCACTTCCCTCCACCTGCAACCGGAATCGCCCGCGTGGCGCGCCCGATGCGCGCCCAAAACAGCACGTCAGGCGGGGTGGAGCGGAGTGGAGGGGCGCGGCGGCGCAGCGCGCGTCCGCTTTCCGACATAGATCAACTCTGTCCGGCCGATGCGGGGCCGACCGCACGGCGTGGAGCATCCGGCCGAACGGATCGCCGTCGGCGGCGATCTGGGGGGCACGCTGGTCCGGTAACCTCGCTCGGGTGACGGACGCGAAGATGCCCCTGCGGGCGAAGGTGGCCAGCTCGGTGTCGCGGACCGCCGCGGCGCTGTCCCGAGCCGCCGGCCGGGGCGACGGCTCGGTGATCGGCGGCTGGATCGGCCTGAAGATCGACCCGGACCTGCTCGCCCACCTGTCGGCCGGGCGCGCCATCGCCCTGGTCTCGGGCACCAACGGCAAGACCACGACCACGCGGCTGACCGCCGCCGCCGTCGGCGTCCTCGGCAGGGTCGCCACCAACTCCTTCGGCGCCAACATGCCCACCGGCCACACCTCCGCGCTGGCCAAGGCCGGCAGCACCCCGTACGCCGTGCTGGAGGTCGACGAGCACTACCTCGCCCAGGTGCTGGAGGCCACCGAGCCGCACGTGGTGGCGCTGCTCAACCTCTCCCGCGACCAGCTCGACCGGGCCAAGGAGGTCGCCATGATGGCGCAGCTCTGGCGCGCCGCGCTGGTCCGGCACACCGACGTCCGCGTCGTCGCCAACGCCGACGACCCGATGGTCGTGTGGGCGGCCACCCCGCCGCCCAACCACGACCACCGCATCGCCCCGCCGCACGTCACCTGGTTCAGCGCCGGGCAGCGCTGGCACGACGACTCGTGGGTCTGCCCCGAGTGCGGCTCGACCATCGCCCGCGAGGGCGAGCAGTGGTGGTGCACCGGCTGCCCGCTGCGCCGGCCGGAGCCGAACTGGACGGTGGAGGACGACGGCGTGGTCGACCCGACCGGCGCCTGGCACAAGGTGAAGCTCCAGCTCCCCGGCAAGGTCAACCTCGGCAACGCCGCGACCGCGCTCGCCGTCGCCGCCGAGTTCGGCGTACGCCCGGTCGACGCGGTGCTCCAGCTCGGGAGCGTCACCTCCGTCGCCGGCCGGTACGCGCAGGTCGAGCGGGACGGGCGCAACATCCGGCTGCTGCTGGCGAAGAACCCGGCCAGCTGGCTGGAGGCGTTCGACATGGCCGACGAGGCGCCCACACTGCTCTCCATCAACGCGCGGGACCCCGACGGCCTGGACACCTCCTGGCTCTTCGACGTCGACTTCGCCCCGCTACGCGGTCGGCAGGTGCTGATCACCGGAGACCGGGCGTACGACCTCGCGGTGCGCCTCGACGTCAACGGCGTGCCGTTCCAGCACGTGCGGACGTTCGACGAGGCCGTCCGGACCGCGCCGCCGGGCCGGCTGGAGGTCATCGCGAACTACACCGCGTTCCAGGACATCCGAGCGGAGTTGGACCGTGTCAACTGAGAGCCTGCGCATCGTCTGGATCTACCCCGACCTGCTGTCCACCTACGGCGACCGGGGCAACGTGCTGATCCTCGCCCGTCGGGCGCAGCAGCGCGGGATGCCGGTCGAGGTGCTGGAGGTCCGCTCCGACCAGCGGCTCCCGGCCACCGCCGACATCTACCTGATCGGCGGCGGCGAGGACGGCCCGCAGGCGCTCGGCGCGCAGCGGCTGCTCGCCGACGGCGGCCTGCACCGCGCGGTCGCGCAGGGGTCGGTGGTGTTCGGCGTGTGCGCCGGCTACCAGTTGCTCGGCACCTCCTTCTTCGCCAAGGGCACCCGGTGCGCGGGCCTCGAGCTGCTGGACCTCTCCTCCGACCGGGGCCCCACCCGGGCGGTCGGCGAGCTGGCCGGCGACGTGGACCCTCGCCTGGGCATCCCGGCGCTGTCCGGCTTCGAGAACCACGGCGGTCGCACCCACCTCGGCCCGGGCGTCGCCCCGCTGGCCCGGGTCACCGCCGGGGTCGGCAACGACGGCGCCACCGAGGGGGCGTGGCGGGGCAAGATGCTCGGCACGTACTCCCACGGGCCGGCGCTGGCCCGCAACCCGGACCTGGCCGACCTGCTGCTGCGCTGGGCCACCGGCGTGCACCAGCTGCCGCCGCTCGACGACACCTGGGCCGACCGGCTCCGTGCCGAGCGCCGCGCCGCGGTGG
>NZ_JBFAMU010000431.1:0-4176 GCF_040656655.1 Micromonospora sp. NPDC049799 | reverse complement strand
CCACGGCGAAGGCCGCCGCACCCCTGGGCGCCGCCGCGCTCGTGCACCACGGCGGCTACCACGTCCTGCTGGCGTGCGTCGCCATCGCCTGCCTCCTCGCCGCCGCCGGCATGGTCGCCGTGCGCGGGAACACCCGCCGCGAACCGATTGACTTTCGATAGGTAGCGAGCGAGAATCGATGCATGGTCACAGCGCAGCGGGCGGTGCTTCCGCTCAGGGTCTTTCTGGTGGTGTTGTTCGGGGTGTTGGTCATGTTGCAGACCTTCTCGTTGCCCGGACAGTTCGCGTACATGGCGCAGGAGTCGCCGGAGCAGGCGTACCTGCGGTGGCCGCTGACGGCGGTGTCGGTGTTCTGGGTGGTGTGCGTGCAGGTGGTGATCGTGTGCACCTGGAAGTTGTTGACGTTGGTCAGGGACGACCGGATCTTCAGTGAGGTGTCGCTGAAGTGGGTGGACGTGATCGTGTGGGCCATCGCCGCCGCGTGGGTGGTGCTGGTGGGGGTGTTCCTCTACGTCGGGTTCAACGCCGACGACCCGGGAGGGCCGCTGCTGCTGTTCCTGATCGTGGTTGGTGTGGCGGTGTTCGGGCTGTTGATGGTGGTGATGCGTGCCCTGCTGCGGCAGGCCACGACGCTGCGCACCGACATGGAGGCGGTGATCTGATGCCCATCGTCGTGCGCATCGACGTGGAGTTGGCCAAACGCAAGATGAGCGTGGGGGAGTTCGCCGAACGGGTCGGGCTCACCCCGGCGAACGTGGCCGTGCTGAAGAACGGCCGTGCCAAGGCCGTCCGTTTCAGCACCCTGGAAGCGATGTGCCGGGTCCTCGACTGCCAACCCGGAGACCTCCTCGAATGGGTCGACGAATGATCGAGGTCCGTGGGCTCACGAAGCGCTACGGCGACGTCCTGGCCGTCGACGATCTGAGCTTCGACGTCGAGCCGGGAAAGGTCACCGGCTTCCTCGGGCCGAACGGGGCGGGGAAGTCCACGACGATGAGGATGATCCTCGGTCTAGACCGACCCACCTCGGGACGGGCCCTGGTGAACGGCCGGACGTTCGCCACGCTCACCGAACCACTACGGGAGGTCGGCGCGCTTCTCGACCCCGGCTCCGTGCATCCCGGCCGTACCGGACGCAGCCACCTCCGGGTGGCCGCCCGGACGAACGGCATCCCGGAGCGGCGGGTGGAGGAGGTGATCGAGCAGGCCGGCCTCGGCGGCGCCGCCCGCCGTCGGATCAAGGGCTACTCGCTCGGAATGCGCCAGCGTCTCGGGATCGCCGCGGCACTCCTCGCGGACCCCCGCGTGCTGCTGTTCGACGAGCCGGTCAACGGGCTCGACCTCGACGGCGTCCGCTGGATCCGCGCGCTCCTGCGACAACTCGCCGACGAGGGACGCACCGTGCTGGTCTCCAGCCATCTGCTCAGCGAGATGCAGCAGACCGCGGACCGTCTGGTCGTCATCGGCCGCGGTCGTCTGATCGCCGACGCGACGACGGAGGACATCCTGCGCGGCCTGGGGCACCGTCAGGTGCGGGTCCTCAGCACGCAGGCGGATGCGCTTCGCACCCGGCTCCAGGAACGCGGCCTCACCGTCGAGCGCGTCGACACCCACGAGTTGCAGGTCCGCGACACCACCGCCGAGGACGTGGGTGCTGTCGCCCACTCCTTCCACCTCCCGCTGCACCACCTCTCCGAGGGCCAGCAGTCCCTCGAGCACGCCTACATCGAGCTCACCAGCAACCACGTGGAGTTCCGCGGCCAGGCGGACCATTCCCGGACGAGGACGGAGGCAGCGACGTGACGGCTCTGTCGACCACCCCTGCCCTGCGCGGTACGGCCGGGGACGTCTCCACCGGCCGCGCGTTCACCCGCACCTGCGCTGCCGAGTGGACCCGGCTGTGGACCGTCAGGACGACCTGGTGGTTCCTGGCGGCGGCAGCCGTGGTGATGGTGGGGCTCGGAGCCGTCGCCGGCTTCGACGCGGCCGCGGACCCCGTACCTCCCCAGGGCGACCCGGCCTGGCTGGTGTCGAGGATCAGCGCCATGCCGGCGCAGTTCGCCCTGCTCGGTCTCGCCCTGATCACGGTCACGTCCGACTACGCCACCGGCGGGATCGTCCCGAGCCTGCAGTGGACGCCACGCCGCGCGGTTCTCTTCCTCGCCCGCGCCGTCGTGACGGCCGCAGCCGCCACGAGCTTCGGTGTGCTGCTGGGGCTCGCCTCCGCGCTCGCGGCCTTCGCCGCGGCCCGACCGGGACTCAGCCTGCCCCTGGGCGAGGGTCGCGAGGTGTTGGGGGCCGTCGCCTTCGTCTTCGCGGCCGGCACCCTCCTCGCCGTCGGGCTCGGCTTCCTGCTGCGCAACACGGCCGGCGCCCTGGTCACGGTGTTCCTTCTGATGCTGGTCCTGCCGGTGCTGCTCCCGCAGTTCGGCTACGAGTGGATGTCCGAGCTGGCCCGGATCCTGCCCGGGACCGGCGCGGCGTTCCTCCTGCTCCGGGAGGTGCCACGGATGACGACGGTGTCATCGGTGACCGTCCTGCTCCTCTGGGCTGCCGGCACTCTCCTGCTGGGCTGGCTGCGACTGATGCGCGACGACGCGTCCCGGTAGCCCGCACGCGAACGGTCGCGGCACTCCGAAGATGCGCCCACGTCGATTACCCGACGTAGTCATCTTGGAGATATTGCCTGGTCGCGTTGCTACTTAGCGTGAGTCCGTTATCAAGTCGGCCCCCGGTGCCGGCACCGGTCGAACGCCTCCAGGTGGTCGGCGGGCATCGCGCCGGGGCCACGGACAGGAGAGCGACATGCGTGATCAGAAGGATTCCCGGCGGTTCGGCGCCCGTGCCTGCGGGCTCGTGCTCGGTCTTGCGGTGGCCGCCGCGGTGGTCGTCCCGGCGAGCCCGGCGGCCGCCGCGGTCCCCGGCCTGGTGCGGATCTCCGCGACCAGCGCCAGCACCTCGAACGACTTCCAGAGCGTCACGGCGACGTGCCCGGCCGGGAAGGTGTTGACCGGGGCGGGCTACGAGGTGAACGGGGCGACCGGTGAGGCGGTGGTCGACGACTTCCGGCCCAACGGGGGAGTGGCCGCCGCGCCGACCGCCGTCACGGTGGGCGCGTACGAGGCGGAGGCGTTCGCCGGGAACTGGTCGGTGACGGCGTACGCCGTCTGCGCGAACCCGCTGGCCGGCCTGGTGCGGATCTCCGCGACGGGCGCCAGCACCTCCAACGACTTCCGGAGCGTCACCGCGGCCTGTCCCGCCGGGAAGGTGCTGACCGGCACCGGCTTCGAGCTGAACGGGGCGACGGGTGAGGGAGTGGTCGACGACTTCCGGCCCAACGGGACAGTGGCCGCCGCGCCGACCGCCGTCACGGTGGGCGCGTACGAGGCGGAGGCGTTCGCCGGGAACTGGTCGGTGACGGCGTACGCCATCTGCGCGAACCCGCTCGCCGGCCTGGTGCGGACCTCCGCGACGGGCGCCAGCACCTCCAACGACTTCCGGAGCGTCACCGCGGCCTGTCCGGCCGGCAAGGTGCTGACCGGTGCCGGGTTCGAGCTGAACGGGGCGACCGGTGAGGCGGTGGTCGACGACTTCCGGCCCAACGGTGGTCCGGCGGCTGCGCCGTCGACCGTGAACGTCGGCGCGTACGAGGAGGACGCCTTCGCCGGCAACTGGAGCAGCACCTCGTACGGCATCTGCGCCACGGCGTAGTCGTCCCCGACGACCGGTGGACCCTGCCCGCTCCCGTCGGGTGGGGTCCACCGGACCGCGTCCACGTCGTGGTTGGATGGCGGAGTGCAGTTCACCGTGACAGACGTGCCGGAGCGGGAGCGTTTCGAGGCGCGGGAGGAGACCGGGTCGCTGGCCGGCGTGGTCACCTACCAGCTGACCGGCAGCGTCATCGTCTACACGCACACCGAGGTCGGTGCGGAGTTCGAGGGTCGCGGGGTCGGCTCGACCCTGGCCCGTGCCGTGATGGACGACGCCCGGGCCAGAAGGCGCACGGTGGTGCCGATCTGTCCGTTCCTCAGCGGATGGCTGGAGAAGCACCCCGAGTACGACGCCATCGTGGCCCGGTCGACGCGCAAGGTGAAGTAGCGCGCGGCCGGGCAGTGCGACGAGGCGAGGGAACCCCGCGCGGGCTGCGGACGGTGGTGGCGGCAGCGGTCGTCATCG
>NZ_JBFAMU010000430.1:0-4179 GCF_040656655.1 Micromonospora sp. NPDC049799 | reverse complement strand
GCGGCGGTCAGTCACCGGTCGGGAGGGTGGCGAGCCAGTTGCGCAGGAGCGCGGCACCGGTGTCGGCGGACTTCTCCGGGTGGAACTGCGCGGCGGAGAGCGAACCCCGCTCGACGGCCGCGACGAAGTCGGACCCGTGGTGCGCGACGGTCACCCGGGCGCCGGCGGCGGCCAGCCCGGTCACGTCGTTGACCGCGTACGAGTGCACGAAGTAGAAGCGGCTGTCGGCGGGCAGGCCGCCGAAGAGCACCGAGCCCCCGGGCGCCCGCACGGTGTTCCAGCCCATGTGCGGCAGCCGCTCGGCGGCGAGCTTCGTCACCCCGCCCGGCAGCAGACCCAGGCCCTTGGTGACCACGCCGTGCTCGTCGCCGTGCTCGAAGAGCACCTGCATGCCCACGCAGATGCCGAGCACCGGACGGCCGGCGGCCACCCGCTCCGCGATGACCGGCCCGGCGCCGAGCTCCTCGATCCCGGCCATGCACGCGGCGAACGCGCCGACGCCCGGCACCACCAGGCCGTCGGAGTCCGCGGCGGCGGCCAGGTCGTCGGTGACCGTCACCTCGGCGCCGGCAGCCGCGAGAGCCCGCTCCGCCGACCGCAGGTTGCCCGACCCGTAGTCGAGCACCACCACACGACTCATGACCCCTCCCCCGGGAACAACCACAGCAGGCCGCCGGCCGTGGCCAGCACGGCGAGCAGCCCGGTCACCACCACCGCGGCCCGCGGGGCGCCCTGCCGGTGCAACGACCAGGCGCCGCCGATCAGCACCCCGGCCAGGATCAGCAGCAGTGTCGGCAGGGCCGCGCTCATCAGAGGGCACCCTTCGTGCTCGGCACCACGCCCGCGTTGCGCTCGTCGAGGGCGGTCGCCTCGCGCAGCGCCCGGGAGACCGCCTTGAACTGGGCCTCGACCACGTGGTGCGCGTCCGGGTGCCCACCGGGCCGGGCCGCCCGCAGCACGTCGACGTGCAGGGTGATCCGGGCGGACTGGCCGAACGACTCCCAGATGTGCCGGGTCATGCTGGTCGGGTAGACCGGCCCGATGTACGGCGCGAGCGCCGGCTCGTCGTGCACCACGTACGGGCGGCCGGAGAGGTCGACCGCGGCCCGGACCAGCACCTCGTCCATCGGGACGGTCGCCGAGCCGTACCGGCGGATGCCGGCCTTGTCCCCCAGCGCCTGGTCGAACGCGGCACCCAGGGCGAGCGCGGTGTCCTCCATCGTGTGGTGGGCGTCGATCTCCAGGTCGCCGACGGTGCGGACGACCAGGTCGAAGCCACCGTGCCGGGCGATCTGGTGCAGCATGTGGTCGTAGAAGCCGACCCCGGTGCTGATCTCGGCCTTCCCGGTGCCGTCCAGGTCGATCTCGACCAGGACGTTGGTCTCCTTGGTGATCCGCTCGATCCGGGCGGTGCGACTCATGACAACTTCTCCATTGCGGCGAGGAACGCGTCGGTCTCGGCGGGGGTGCCGGCGGTCACCCGGAGCCAGCCGGGCAGCCCGACGTCGCGGACCAGCACCCCGGCCTCCAGCAGGGTGCGCCAGGCGGCGGCCTGGTCGACGGCTCCGGGTCGCAGCGCGGCGTCAGACGCGCCGAGCCGGAGTTGTCGGTCGCCGCCGACGGCGAAGAGGACGAAGTTCGCGTCGCTGTCGGCCACCCGGTGGCCCCGGGCCCGCAGCTCCGTGACGATCCGGTCCCGCTGCTCCATGATCGCTGTCACCGTGCCGAGCAGGGCGTCGCGGTGCGCCAGCGCCGCGCGGGCGGCGGCCTGGGTGAGGGAGGACAGGTGGTACGGCAGGCGGACCAGTTGCACCGCCGCCACCACCGCCGGGTCGGCCGCGAGGTAGCCGAGCCGGCCGCCGGCGAAGCCGAACGCCTTGCTCATCGTCCGGGTGACGACCAGCCGCGGGTGGCCGGACAGCACCGCGAGCGCGCTGACCGTGCCGGGCCGGGCGAACTCGGCGTACGCCTCGTCGACGACCACCATCCCGGGCGCGACGTCCAGCACCGCGGCGACCACGGCCGGGTCCAGCGCGGTGCCGGTCGGGTTGTTCGGTGAGCAGAGGAACACCACGTCCGGCCGGTGCTCACGGACCTGTCCCACGGCCTCGTCGGCGGTGAGGCCGAAGTCGACGCCCCGCACGGCCGGGATCCACCGGGTCCCGGTGCCGAGCGACAGCAGCGGATGCATCGAGTACGCCGGGACGAAGCCCAGCGCCGAGCGGCCCGGACCGCCGAACGCCTGGAGGAGCTGCTGCTGGATCTCGTTGGACCCGTTGGCCGCCCAGACCTGGTCGACGGTGAGCCCGTGGCCCAGGTACGCGGCCAGGTCGGCGCGCAGCGCCACGGCGTCGCGGTCCGGGTAGCGGTTGAGGTCGCGCAGCTCCGCCGCGAGGGCCTTGCCGATCGCCTCGACCACCGGCTCGGGCACCGGGTACGAGTTCTCGTTGGTGTTGAGCCGCACCGGCACGTCCAGCTGCGGGGCGCCGTACGGCGACAGCCCGCGCAGGTCGTCCCTCAGCGGCAGGTCGGACAGGGAGGTCACGACACTCCTCCGGGGAAACGGACGCTGACCGCCTGGCCGTGCGCGGGCAGGTCCTCGACGCCGGCCAGGGTCACCACGTGCGGCGCGACCTCGCGCAGCGCGTCCCGCGTGTACTCCACCAGGTGGATGCCGCGCAGGAAGGACTGCACGGACAGACCCGAGGAGTGCCGGGCGCAGCCGCCGGTGGGCAGCACGTGGTTGGAGCCGGCGCAGTAGTCGCCGAGGGACACCGGCGCCCAGGCGCCCACGAAGATCGCCCCGGCGTTGCGGACCCGCAGTGCCCACTCGCGGGCGTTCTCGGTCTGGATCTCCAGGTGCTCGGCCGCGTACGCGTCGACGACACGCAGCCCGGCCTCCAGGTCGTCCACGAGCACCGCACCGCTCTGCTCACCGGTGAGCGCGGTGGTGACCCGCTCGGCGTGCTTGGTGGCCGGCACCTGCCGGGCCAGCTCCCGCTCGACCGCGTCGACCAGCTCGACCGACGGGGTGACCAGCACGCTGGCCGCGAGGGGGTCGTGCTCGGCCTGGCTGATCAGGTCGGCGGCGACGTGCGCCGGGTCGGCGGTCGCGTCGGCCAGGATCGCGATCTCGGTGGGGCCGGCCTCGGCGTCGATGCCGACCACGCCGCGCAGGAGCCGCTTGGCGGCGGTGACCCAGATGTTGCCCGGGCCGGTGATCATGTCGACCGGGTCGCAGTGGGCGGTGCCCTCCGCGTCGACCGCGGAGCCGTACGCCAGCATCGCCACGGCCTGGGCACCGCCGACGGCGTAGACCTCGTCGACGCCGAGCAGCGCGCAGGCGGCGAGGACCCGGGCGTCGGGCAGGCCGCCGTTCTCCTGCTGCGGCGGGCTCGCCACGACCAGCGACCGGACGCCGGCCGCCTGGGCGGGCACCACGTTCATCACCACGGTCGACGGGTACATCGCCAGGCCGCCGGGGACGTAGAGGCCGACCCGGTCGACCGGCACCCAGCGCTCGGTGACCGTGCCGCCGGGCACGACCTGGGTGGTGTGGTCGGTGCGGCGCTGGTCGGCGTGCACCTTCCGGGCCCGGCTGATCGACTCCAGCAGTGCGGCGCGCACCTCCGGGTCGAGGGTGCCCTCCGCCTCGGCGATCGCCTCGGCGGGCACCCGCAGCACCTCCGGAGAGATCCCGTCGAACCGAACGCTGGCCTCCCGGATCGCCGGGTAGCCATGCTCCCGTACCGCCTCGACGAGCGGGCGGATGCGCTCGACCGCCACGGAGACGTCGAGCTGGGCACGGGGCAGCAGGCGGCGCGGGTCACGGACGCCACCGCGCAGGTCGATCCGATTCAACACCCTTGCGAGTCTAGGCGGCCGGTCGTACGGCCACCCGCGCCGCCCGGCCGACACCGACGGTGAGCCGGGACACGCCGTCCCGCGGGGATCCGGCTAGGCTCGACGCGTGACTGCGCGGCTGCCGGTGTTTCCGCTCGGAACGGTGCTCTTTCCCGGCCTGGTGCTTCCGCTGCACATATTCGAGGAGCGTTACCGAGCTCTCGTGCGGCACCTGGTGGACCTGCCCGCCGGAGCGCCCCGCGAGTTCGGCGTGGTGGCGAGTAGGCGATGCACAGCTGGTTCGCGGTCACCTTCCAGCCGCATTCCTTGAGCGTC
>NZ_JBFAMU010000429.1:0-4192 GCF_040656655.1 Micromonospora sp. NPDC049799 | reverse complement strand
GCGGTCCGCGCCCGCGCCCGCGCCGGGGACCTGCCGGCCGTGCTGCGCTCGCTCGCCCCGGCCGGGCTCCGGCAGGCCGCGACGACCGCGCCCGCGTCGGCGTCCCCGCTCGCCGGGCAGCTCGCCGGACTCGCGGCGGACGACCAGCTGTCCGTCCTGGTCGACCTGGTCGGGACGCACGTCGGCGCGGTGCTGGGGCACGTCGACCCGGCCGGCCTGGACGTGGGGCAGGACTTCAAGAGCCTGGGCTTCGACTCGATGACGGCGGTGCAGCTGCGCAACCGGCTGCGCACCGCCACCGGCCTGCGGCTGCCGGCGACGCTGGTCTTCGACCACCCGACCGTACGGGCGGTGGCCACGCTGCTGCGGAGCCTGCTGCTCGACCTGCCCACCGCCCGGGCCGAGGCCAGGCCGGCGGTGACCGCCACGGCCGAACCGATCGCGATCATCGGGATGGCCTGCCGCTACCCGGGTGGGGTCACCTCCCCCGAGGAGCTGTGGCAGCTGCTTGCCGCCGGCACCGACGCTATCGGCGACTTCCCCACCGACCGGGGCTGGGACCTGGCCACCCTCTACCACCCCGACCCGGACACCCCGGGCACCACGTACGCGCGGAAGGGCGGCTTCGTGCGGGACGCCGCCGAGTTCGACCCGGCCTTCTTCGGGATCAGCCCCAAGGAGGCGACGGCGATGGATCCGCAGCAGCGGCTGCTGCTGGAGGCGGCGTGGGAGAGCGTGGAACGGGCCGGCATCGACCCGACCACGTTGCGTGGCACCGCCACCGGCGTGTTCACCGGCCTCACCCACCAGGAGTACGTCAGCCGGCCGGGCACCTCGGCGGACGCCGAGGGCTACCTGCTGACCGGGAGCACCACCAGCGTGGCGTCCGGCCGGGTGGCGTACGCACTGGGCCTGGAGGGGCCGGCGGTCACCGTGGACACCGCGTGTTCGTCGTCGTTGGTGGCGCTGCACCTGGCCGCCCAGTCGCTGCGCGGCGGGGAGTGCGAGCTGGCGCTCGCCGGCGGGGTCACCGTGATGGCCAGCCCGACCGGGTTCATCGAGTTCGCCCGGCAGCGGGGGTTGGCCGCCGACGGCCGGTGCAAGCCGTTCGCGGCGGCGGCGGACGGGTTCGGCTTCGCCGAGGGCGTCGGCCTGCTGCTGCTGGAACGACTGTCGGTGGCGCGGGAGCGCGGCCACCAGGTCCTCGCCGTGATCCGCGGTTCGGCGGTCAACCAGGACGGAGCCAGCAACGGCCTCACCGCGCCGAACGGGCCGTCCCAGGAACGGGTGATCCGGCAGGCCCTGGCCAACGCCCGGTTGACCCCGGCCGACGTGGACGCGGTGGAGGCGCATGGCACCGGCACCACCCTCGGCGACCCGATCGAGGCGCAGGCGCTGCTGGCCACGTACGGGCAGCACCGGCGGGACGACCAGCCGCTCTGGCTCGGGTCGGTCAAGTCGAACATCGGGCACGCCCAGGCCGCCGCCGGAGCCGCCGGGATCATCAAGATGGTCCTCGCCCTCCGCCACGACCTGCTGCCGCGCTCGCTGCACCTCGACGCGCCGAGCCCGCACGTCGACTGGGACAGCGGCAACGTCCGGCTGCTGGACGAGGCCGTCGGGTGGAAGCCGAACGGGCACCCGCGCCGGGCGGGGGTGTCCTCGTTCGGGATCAGCGGCACCAACGCGCACGTGATCCTCGAGGAGGCGCCGCCCCCGGTGGAGCCGGCCGTGGCGCCGGCCGACCTGTGGGCCGGGTGGGCGTCATGGGTGCTGTCGGCCCGGACCGGACGCGCGCTGCGCGATCAGGCGGCGCACCTGCTCGGCTGGTTGGCCGACCACGAGGACGTCCCGCCCTCCGCGGTCGCGGACGCGCTCGCGCGGCGGACCCGCTTCGCGCACCGGGCGGTGATCACCGCGGCGACCCGTTCCGACTCCGCCGCCGCGCTGACCGCCCTCGCCAACGGCGAGCCGCACCCGCACCTCACCACCGGTGTGGTGGACCAGGCCGGAAAAGTGGCGTTCTGTTTCACCGGCCAGGGCAGCCAGTACCCCGGCATGGGCGCCGACCTCTACACCACCAACCCCGCCTACCGCGAAAGGTTCGACCAGGCCTGCGAAGCCCTCAACCCCCACCTGGACCACCGACTCCAAGACGTCGTGTTCGCCGAACCCGGCAGCGACCTCGCCGCCCTACTCGACACCACCGCCTACACCCAACCCGCCCTGTTCGCCCTCCACCTCGCCCTACACCACGTCGCCACCACCCAACTCGGCCTCACCCCCGACTACCTCACCGGACACTCCCTCGGCGAAATCACCGCCGCCCACCTCGCCGGCGTCCTCACCCTCACCGACGCCGCCCACCTCATCACCACCCGCGCCCGACTCATGAACAGCATCACCACACCCGGCGCCATGATCGCCCTCCAAGCCACCCACCACGAAGCCGAGGCGCTGATCGCCGGGCAACCGGGCGTCGCGATCGCCGCCGTCAACACCCCGCAGACCGTCGTCATCAGCGGCGACCGGGACACCTGCGAGCAACTCGCCACCCAATGGCGGGACAACGGCCGCAAAGCCACCACACTCCAGGTCAGCCACGCCTTCCACTCACCCCACATGACCACCATCACCGACCAGTTCCACACGGTCGCCGCCAACCTCACCTACCACCAGCCCACCCTGCCCACCATCAGCAACGTCACCGGACAACTCGCCACCACCGAACAACTCACCGACCCCCACTACTGGACCCGCCACATCCTCGCCCCCGTCCACTACGCCCACGGCATCACCACCCTCCACGACAAGCACGGGGTGCGAGCCTTCGTGGAACTCGGACCCGACACCACCCTCACCGCCCTGCACACCCACACCCGGCCCGAGGCGCTCGCCGTGCACACCCTGCACCGGGAGCGGGCAGATCAGCACACCCTGCTCGCGGCCGCCGCCACCGTGGCCGCCCGCCCCACCGGCGGCCACCCTCATCTCGACCTGCCCACGTACCCCTTCCAGCGCACCCGGCACTGGCTGCCGACCACCACGGACCCCGCTCCGGCCCACCCGGCCGTCGAACCGGCCGGCGGTCACCCGCTGCTCGGTGCGCCGTCGGACCTGGCCGGCACCGCGGGACGCTGGTTCACCCGCACCCTGGTCCCCGACCGGCTCCGCCTCGTCGACCAGCACCGGCTGCTGGGCACGGCGGTGTTCCCCGCCACGGCGCTCGTCGAGTGGGCGCTCGCCGCGGGTCGGGCCGACGCCACGGACACCCGGTGGACCATGGAGGGGATCACCTTCGACGAGTTCCTCCGCTGCGCCGACGGGACCACGCTCACCCTCCAGGCCAGCGCGCAGCCCGACGGACGGGGGCAGCGGGTGCGCTGCTTCAGCCGACCCGCGGATGAGCCGTCCGCGCCCTGGGTACAGCACGTCACCGTCGCCGCCGTGCACGCCGGGACCACGCCCCCACCGCCTCGGTTGCACCTGGCCGGTGCACGGGCCGGCATGGCGGCCGAGGACCTCGACGGGTTCTACGACCGGCTCTGGCGGATCGGCGTCGAGTACGGGCCCGGCTACCGGGCGATGACCCGGCTGCTGCGCTCCGGAAGCGAGGCCCTCGCTCTGGTCGAGGTGGACGAGGCGGAACGGGACGGCGGCGGGTGGCTGCTGAACCCGATGGTCCTCGACGCCTGCCTGCACGTCGGTGCCGCGTTCGGCGTCAGCGAGGACGACTTCTGGCTCCCCGCCGGCATCGACCGGATCGAGGTGTACGACCGGCTGCCCCGCCGGGTCTGGTGCCGGGCCCGTTCCCGAAGCGGACCGGAGGGCGGCGAACGGACGATGGACCTCGACGTGGTCACCGCGCTCGGCGAGCCGGTGGCCAGGCTGACCGGCGTCCGGCTGCGCGCGCTGCCGCGTACCGTCGTCACCGGCCTGGCCGGGTCGCGGCTGCACCGCTACGACGTGGCCTGGCAGCCGCTGCCGGGCCGGCCGACGCGGCGGGCCGAGGTCGGCCCACGCGACACCTGGCTGGTCTGCGGCCGGGACGCCGAGGTCGTCGCGGACTGGCACGCCAACCTGCTCGGACTCGGCTGCGCCGCCGCCGCGCTGGTGTTCACCGACGGTGGCCGGGTGCCGGCGACCGCGTCGAAGTCGTCGAGCTTGACGACCCCGTCGATGCTGACGTCGA
>NZ_JBFAMU010000428.1:0-4204 GCF_040656655.1 Micromonospora sp. NPDC049799 | reverse complement strand
CGTCCAGCAGATAGGCGGTCCACTTCGGGCCGGCGGCCTTGCCGTCGCCGATGCAGTCACCGAGCCGGACCGCGTCGGGCCGGCGACGCCGGACGTCACGCAGCGCCGGCGGCGGCCCTCGACGTGGCTGCTCGTACCGGCCGTGGTGCTGGTACTCACCGGCACGGCCGGCACCGCCGCCTGGACGGCGACCCGGCGGGTGGCGGCCATCGACACCGACAGCCAGCCCACCGCTGGCGCCTGGGTCGGCCAGGGCGTGGCCGGCACGGTCGGCGAGCCGCTGCGGGAGTCGGCCTTCGAGTTCACCGTCTACCGGGTGGCCTGCCAGCCGGGACGGAGCGCCCGGCGGTGCGAGGCGACCGTCGGGGTGCGCAACGTCTCACCGGAGCGGCAGACCTGGCACGGCCGGTTGCAGCGGGCGTACCTGCCGGACGGCAACTTCGTCAGCACCGACGAGCAGGCCACCCGGACCGCCAACCAGGGCCGGGACGTGTTCGCCGAGCCGATGGCGGCGGGCAGTCGCATGGTGCTGCCCCTGGTGTTCACGGTGCACGGCGAGAAACGACCGCAGCAGTTGGAGCTGCGCAGCGGGGTCTTCTCCGCGGGTGTGCGGGTGGACGTGCCCTGACCGGTGCGGCGGGCGGCGGTCGTACCCTGGACGGGTGACCGCCGCGCTCGCCTGCACCACCCTGCTCGGCGCCGCCACCTGGCGGGAGCGGCGGCAGGCGCACGAGGAGCGGGTCGACGCCTGGCTGACGCCGCACCTGGCCCGCCGACGCCGGGGCGAGAAGCACCCGGTGGAGGACTTCCTCTTCACCTACTACTCGCACCGCCCGGCGCAGCTGCGCCGTTGGCATCCGGGGGCCGGGGTGGTGCTGCGCGACGCGGATCCGGCCGAGTTCGGTCGGGACTACCGCGCCGACGCCGCCGGGGTCACCCTCGACACCGAGGGCGTACGCGCGCGGCGCGCCGAGTCGATCACCTGGATCCGGGCGCTGCTCACCGCCACCGCCGGCCGGCCCGCCCACCTGGGCTGTTTCGGGATGCACGAGTGGGCGATGGTGTACCGGCAGACCCAGGACGAGGTACGCCACAACGCGTGGCCGCTGCGCCTGACGCCGGAGCGCACCGCCGAGGTCGTCGAGGAGCGGGGCGTCCGGTGCAGCCACTTCGACGCGTACCGCTTCTTCACGGCGCCCGCACGGCCACTGAACCTGATCACCCCGACCCGGGAGACGCAGCACGCCCACGAGCAGCCGGGCTGCCTGCACGCCAACATGGATCTCTACAAGTGGGCGTACAAGCTGTCCCCGTTGGTGCCCAGCGAGCTGGTCGCCGACGCGTTCGCGCTGGCCCGGGAGATCCGCACCCTGGACATGCGGGCCAGCCCGTACGACCTGGCCGCGCTGGGGTGCCCGCCGGTGCGGGTGGAGACCCCGGAGGGCCGGGCCGAGTACGCGACCACCCAGCGGGGTTTCGCCGAGCGGGCCGCCGCGCTGCGCGCCCGGCTGCTGGAGGCCGTACCGGCATAGGGGACGGTTTCCGGCGAACCGGGCGGCCGTGGCCGCGCCGCTTGACAGAGTTGGACGGTGAGGAACACCGGGCCGGTGGCGCACTTCGGCCGGATCCACCTGGCCGAGCGGACGGCCGGTGTGAGTCGCCTGGAACTCTTCGTCGACCTGGTCTTCGTCTACGCGTTCCTCAACGTCACCAATGTGACCGCCGAGCAGTTCAACCTCGCCGGGGTGCCGCGCGGCATGCTGCTGCTCGCGCTGCTGTGGTGGTGCTGGATGCACTACGCCTGGCTCGGCAACGCGGTCAGGCTCACCCGGGGCGCGCTGCCGGCGGTGACGTTCGGCCTGGCCGCCACGCTCTTCGTGATGGCGCTGACCGTCCGCGAGGCCTTCGTGGACCGGCCGGGCGGCCTGCCCGGGCCACTGGTCTTCGCGGTGGGCTACGTCCTGGCCCGCGGGGGCCCGCTGCTCATCGCCACGCTGGCGCTGCGCCACGATCCCGCCAAGCTCCGGCAGTTCCGGCGGGCCTGGTGGCCGGCCGCCGCCGGGATGCTGCTGCTGCTCGCCTCCGCCCTCCTGCCGGGGCTGGTCGACGACCGGATGGTCCGGGACATGACCCGCTTCGGTCTCGTCGTCCTCGCCCTCGCCGTCGACTACGGCGGGATCTTCGCCATCGGCACCGGCGCCTGGCGGCTGCGGTCCATCCCGTACTGGGCGGAACGGCACAGCCTGATCATCCTGATCGGTCTCGGCGAGACGATCATCTCGATCGGCCTCAGTCAGGGCGCCGCCGTCGCCCAGCCGCTGACCTGGCCGGTGATCGCCGGCGTGCTGGTCAGCGTTCTGCTCATCGGCTCGCTGTGGTGGACGTACTTCGACATCGCCCGGTACGCCGCCGAGCAGGCGCTGGAGCGGATCTCCGGCGCGCGACGGGCCCGGCTCGCGCGGGACGCCTACAGCTACCTGCACCTGCCGATGATGGCGGGGCTGATCCTGGTCTCCCTCGGGCTGAAGACGGCTCTCGCGCAACTGCGTGTCCCGTCCGAGCCGACGCTGCTCGGGCCGCTGGTGCTCTACGGCGGCGTGGCGCTCTACCTGATCGGCCTGTTCGCCTTCGAGGTACGCACCCTGCGCATCATCGGCCGCTCACCGCTGCTCGGCATCGCCCTGTCCCTGGGCCTGCTGCCCGTCGCGATCGGCCTGCCGGTGCTGGGCCAACTGGGTCTGCTGGTGGCCGCCACCGGGACGATGGCGCTGGCGGACGCGACCGTCTTCCGGCACCGACACCGGGTCCTCCACGAGGAGATCGGGCCGGCCGGGGAGGCGGGGGGGCGGGGTCACACCGAAGGAACTCTTCCTCGACCTGGTCTTCGTGTACGCGTTCCTCCAGGTGTCCGCCCTGCTCGCGGAGGACCCCACCTGGTCGGGCCTGCTGCGCGGCCTGCTGGTGCTCACCGTCCTCTGGTGGGCGTGGTGCGCGTACGTCTGGCTGGCCTGCGCGGTCCGGTCGGAGGCCGCCGTGGTGCGGGGGGTGATGGTGGTGGTGGTCGCCGTGACCGCGGTGATCAGCATCGCCGTGCCGCAGGCCCTGGCGGACGCCCGCGGCGGGCTGTACGGGCCGCTGGTCTTCGTCACCTGCTACGCGGTCCTCCGGCTGTCGCAGATCGCCGCCCTGTGGGTGACGGCGTGGCGGGAGCGGGACCCGGACCGGCGCGCGCAGGCCGTCGCCACGACGTGGCCCGCACTGCTCGCGCTCGCCGTGCTTCTCGCGGCTGCCCTGGTACCGGAGCCGGTGGGTGACATCCGGCTGCTCTCGCCGACGCGGGTCGCCCTCTGGCTGGTGGCGATCGCGGTCGACCTCGGCGGAGCCCGCCTGGTCAACGTCGCCCGCTGGCGGATCTGGTCGGCACCGCACTGGTCGGACCGCTTCAGCCTCATCGTCATCATCGGTCTCGGCGAGGCGGTCATCGCCATTGGCGCGGCCGTCGTCTACACGCCCGTGTCGGGCCGGATCGTCGTCGCCGCCGTCCTCGGCACGGCCCTGCTGGGTGCCCTGTGGTGGGTCTACTTCGGCCGTGACGCCGACGTGGGCGAGCATGCCCTGGCGGACCGGACGGGACGGGCGCGGATCGCCCTGGCCCGGGACGGGTACGCCTACCTGCACCTGCCGATGATCGCGGGCATCGTGCTGGTCTCCCTCGGGCTGCGCAAGACGATGGGCGGCCTCGGCACGCAGGCTCTCTTCGTGGACACCCCCCCGTTGGGTGCGGTGCCCCACCTGGCGCTGTTCGGCGGGGTGTTGCTCTACCTGGTCGCCGACGAGGTGTTCTGGCGGATGGCCACGGGCGGATGGCGCCGGCAGCGGCTGCTCACCGCCGCGGCGGTGGCGGCGCTGATGCCGCTGACCGTTCCGATCGGCCCGCTGGCGGCGCTCGGCGTGCTGGTGGGGGCCGTCCTGCTGCTGGTCGCGGTCGAGGCGTCGGGCGGAGCCGGAGTGCGGCGCGACGACCCGGCCCGCCGTACGGGGTCGGACGCGTGACCGTGGGTCAGTCGCCGTCGACACGACGGTCGCGTTTGCGCTGCGCCTGGCGCTTCTTCTCGGCCAGCCGGCGTTCCTTGGCGCCCCGGGACGGACGGGTCGGACGGCGCGGCGGCGGTGGCGGGGCGACCGCCTCGCGCAGCAGGGCGCC
>NZ_JBFAMU010000427.1:0-4205 GCF_040656655.1 Micromonospora sp. NPDC049799 | reverse complement strand
CGCCGCGCCGACCCGGCCGGTGCCGCAGCCGGCGTCGAGGATCCGCGAGCCGGGCGCGACCATCGCGTCGACCAGCCGGGCCTCCCCGGCCAGGTCCACCCCGTCGGCCGCCAGCCGGCGGAACCGGTCGATGTACCACTGCGTGTGCTCGGGACCGGTCTCGGTCACCCAGCGGGTCGGTCTGCCCATGGCGCCACCGTAACCGCTCGCCGGGCAGTGCCCACCCACCCTCCGCGATCTTGCACTTTCGGTCCATTTTTTGCGGCCTTTGCGGCTTTCGCCCCGGCAGGAAGTGCAAGATCGCGGGCGGCGGTCAGCCCTTCTCCGCGCCGCTGGTGAGGCCCTCGGTGAGCAGTCGTTCGCTGGCGAAGAAGAGGATCACGATGGGCAGGGTGAGGATCACCGAGCCGGCCATCAGCACCGTCTTCGGCACCTCCACGCCGTCGGCGAGTTGCGCCAGCCCCAGCGACACCGTCCAGCGGTTCGGCTTGTCGACCAGGAACAGCAGCGCGAAGAGGAACTCGTTCCAGGCGATCATGAAGTCGTACAGGGCGACGGCCATGATCGACGGCGCGGCCAGGGGCAGGCTGACGCGGCGGATGATGCCGAGCCGCCCGGCGCCGTCGATCGCCGCCGACTCCTCCAGGCTCACCGGGATCGTCTCGAAGTAGTTCTTCAGCATGTAGACCGAGACCGGCAGCGTCTGCGAGATGTAGACGAGGACCAGCCCGAACAGAGACCCGCGTAGCCCGACCCGGGTGAACACCACGAACAGCGGGATCGCGATGACGATCGACGGGAACAGGTAGACCGCCAGGAACAGCACGTCGACCTGCCGCCGGCCGAAGAACCGCAGCCGGGAGACCGCGTACGCGCCGGGGATCGCCACCACCAGCGTCAGGATCGTCGCCGCCACGGCGACCAGGCCGCTGTTGCGCATGAAGGTGAGGAAGCCGCGGCCACCGTCGTCGGCGGCCTTGAGGACCTCGGCGTACGTCTCGACGGTCAGCTCGCCCAGCCCCACGACCAGGGAACCGGGGTCGAGCAGCAGGCGCTCGATGGGGCGCACCGAGAGCACCAGCATGTAGTAGAAGGGGAAGAGGGTCACCAGCAGGAAGACGGCGACGACCAGGCGGCGCAGCCAGCGCAGGCCGACCGTCTCGATCCGGTCACGGTCCATCAGTCGGCCCTCCGTCCGCCGAAGAAGCGCAGGTAGACCGCGACGAAGACGATGAGCACCACGGCCAGCACGACCGCCTGCGCCGCCGCCGCGCCGATGTCGGTACGCGCGGTGAGGAAGGTGTAGACCCGGACGCTGACCACCTCGGTGCCGGCCGCGCCGCCGGTGAGCAGGTAGACGTCGTCGAACTTGTTGAACGTCATGATGAACCGCAGCACGCCGAGCAGGGCGATCACCGGGAGCAGTTGGGGCAGCAGGATGTGCCGGAACCGCTGGGTGGGGGTGGCCCCGTCGACCCGGGACGCCTCCTCCAGCTCACCGGGTACCGCCTGGAGCCGGGCGAGCAGGAACAGGAACGCGAACGGGAAGTAGCGCCACGCCTCGAAGGCGATGACCGTGGCCAGGGCGGTGGACTCCTGGGACAGGAACGCGACCGGCGTGTCCCAGCCGAGGAACCGACGCCCCCAGTCGTTGACGATGCCGAGCTGCGGGTCCAGCATCACCTGCCAGACGAAGGTGACCGCGACCACCGGCGCCACGTACGGCAGCAGCATCGAGGCGCGGACCAGGGTGCGGCCCCTGAAGGGTCGGCGGACGACCAGGGCCGCCGCCAGGCCGAGGAGGATCGAGCCGGCGGTGCTGCCGACGCTGTAGACCAGGGTCGTCCAGAGGGTGTCGGCGAACCCCGGTGTGTTGAGCACCCGGTCGATGTTGTCCAGCGTGAACTCGCCGAACAGGCCGGTCTTGCGCAGGGTGGCGAGGCGTACGCGCTGGAAGGCCAGCACCACCGTCCACACGATCGGCACGCCGATCACCGCGATCGTGACCAGCAGGGTCGGCGCGACCAGCGCGAGCCCGGCGCGGGACTCCCGCTGGCGCAGCGTCAGCGGCCCCCGCCGGCGGGCAGGGGCCGGCCGCTCCCGGGTGGGGGAGCGGCCGGTACCCGGCGCGGTGGTGGTCAATTGACGCCTGCCTTGATCGCCTCCACGTCCTTGCGGGCCCGTCCGGCCGCCGCCGCCGCGTCGGACTTGCCGGAGACGACGTCGGCCAGCGCCTTGGGCACCGGAAGCTCACCGAGGATCGCGCCGACGAGCTTGCCCTGACCCTGGGTCAGGCCCCAGCGGGAGAAGGTGTCCGGGCTGCGGCGCAGCTCCGCGAGCACCTGGTCGCCGTAGACCTCGGCCAGGGGCTTCTTCGCGTCCACGCCGGCCTGGCTGGTGTTCCAGGCGGTGAGGAACTTCTCCGGCTCCCCGCCGGTGCCCTTGCGGATCGGGAAGCGGCCCTCGGGGGACATGCCGAACCAGCGCGGGTAGCCGTCGTCCAGCATGTACTCCACGAAGGACTTCGCCGAGTCGGCGGCGGCGCCGTCGAGCATCGCCCAGGAGCTGATCTCACCGTACTGGGCCGGTGCGGTGCCGTTCGGCCCCTTGATCGCGGTCACGAATCCGCTGTTCTTCGCGAGCCACGTGGGGTCGGCCTGGCACTGCGGGCAGGTTGGTCTGGCGTCGTTGCGCAGGCCGGCCAGCTCGTCGAGGATGAACGGCGACCACACCAGCATCGCCGCCTTGCCCGCGAAGTAGGTGGCCCGGGTGGTGTCGACGTCCTGCGCGCCCTTCACCGAGCTGGTGCGCATGAGGTCGCCGTAGAAGCGGAACGCCTCGACGCACTCCGGCGAGTCGAGTTTCACCGCCCCCGAATCGTCGGTGAGCTGACAGTTGTTGGCCAGCGCGAGGTGCTCGAAGGTCTGCTGGGTGAAGACGTCGCCGGGGGCGGTCGCCGCGGTGATGCCGGCGACTCCGCCGGTGTTCAGCTTCGCCGCGGCGGCGGCGATCTTCTCGTACGTGTCGGGGGCCGGCAGCCCGGCGGCGTCGAAGAGGTCCTTGCGGTAGACCAGCAGCTGGCCCCACCCGTCACTGGGGACGGACAGCTGCGTGTCGCCGTCGGCGGTGAGCTCCAGCGCCCGGGGGGAGAACGTCTGGCGACCCAGCGTCTCGACGACCTCCGCATTCGCCGAGGGGTGCAGCAGGTCGTTGCCGGCCAGGGTGCGGACACCGGCCAGGGAGACGGACCCGACCACGTCGGGCAACTCGCCGGCGGCGGCGCTGGAGGCGATGAGGGACGGGAACTGGTCCTCGCTGACCGGCACCAGCTCGACGGTGACGCCGGTCTTCGCGGTGAAGTCGGCGATGATCGCCCGGGTGGCGGTGACCCGGTCGGCCACGTCCTCCAGGCTCCAGACGGTGATCTTCTTACTGTCGCTTTCGGACTCGTCGTCGCCGCAGGCCAGCAGGGTGGTCCCGGCTAGTGCCATGATCAGGGTGGCGGCGATCGTCCGCATCGGAGGTGCTGACATCGGTGGCACTCCTCTCGAAGGGTACATGACGGATTGAACCCCTTCGATTGATCAATTACAAGACATATAACGATTTTTTGCCTACGATGAAACCCAGTGCTACCGGGATGTGACTCATGGTCAACTGGGTTGTCTCTCTCGCCGGGCCTCGACGGATCAGCCTCGAGCCCTGCCCACCGGATCCGCTCGGCCCCGGCCAGGTTCGTGTCCTCACCTGCTACTCGGGCATCTCCGCCGGCACGGAGCTGACCCTCTACCGCGGCAGCAACCCCCGGCTCAGCAAGGACTGGGACGACGTCACCCGCATGTTCGTCCCCCGCCAGACCTCGGTGCCGTACCCCCTGGTGGGTTTCGGCTACGAGGAGGTCGGTGAGATCGTCGAGGTCGCGCCGGACGTCGCCGACCGGCAACGGGGCCAGATCGTGTGGGGCATCTGGGGACACCGCGCCGAGGCGGTGCTCCCCGCCGGTGCGGTACACCCGCTGCCGGTCGGGCTCGACCCGCTCGCCGCGGTCTTCGCCCGCCCCGGCGCCATCGCCCTCACCGCCGTGCTCGCGGCCGACCTGCACCTCGGCGACTGCTCCAGGTCCTCCGGGGTGGCGCCGCTGGGCAGCTCCTCGATCGGCTCGATGCCGACCCGGCGGAGCAGCCGGCCGGCGGCGCGGTCGAAGA
>NZ_JBFAMU010000426.1:0-4215 GCF_040656655.1 Micromonospora sp. NPDC049799 | reverse complement strand
CGCTGCCGGTGCGGGCGATCCCGTCCATCGCCGCCTCGGCCGTACGGCCCGACGCGGAGTGGCCGGTCGAGTTGGCGAACGCCGCCGACCGGTACGCGGTGCGGCAGTAGCCGGCGCTCTCCAGTCCGCCGGCCGCCGCGACGAAGGCGCGGACCCGTTCGGCGCGCTCGTCCGGGTCCGCGTACGCGGTGGCCTCGTCGAAGGCCGTGGTGGACGGTGTCGGCGCGGGCGGGGTGAGCCCCGGCCACGCCGGGTCCGGCGGGCAGAGCCGTGCGGCGGCGAGAGTGCGCTCGACCAGCGCCCGCAGCCCGTCGGGGGTGACCACGCTGCCGCCGCCGGCCGCCGTGCGCCCGTCGACGTGCAGCCGCAGCCGCACCGAGACGCCGGACTCGGCGACGTTCTGGTGGATGAACGAGTTGGCGAAACGGGTCAGGGCCAGGTCGCTGCGCAGCACCGTGGCCTCCGCCTGTGCGCCCGGGCCGCCGAGGCGACGGACCAGCTCCATCACCTGCCCCGCGAGGTCCAGCTCGGTCATGCCCAGCCCCCTTTCGTTCGCGACTGCGGGGCTCGCAGACCCAGCTCACTCCTCGCGCTCACGCACGCACCCCCACCCGGACGTTGCGGAAACGCGCCGGGGCCGCCGGGTGCCCGGTGTGCCCGACCTGGCCGGGTTGGCCCTTGCCGCAGTTCGGTGTGCCCCAGGCGACCGTCTCGCCGGAGAGCATGTCCATCGAGCGCCAGAAGAGCGGGCCGATGCCGGTGTACGTCGGGTTGCGCAGCATCCGTCCCCGCTTCCCCTTCTTGATCTCCCACCCGACCTCGCAGCCGAACTGGAAGTTGAGCCGCTTGTCATCGATGGACCAGGACCGGTTGACGTCCATCAGCACCCCGTCGTCGGTGGCCGCGATGATCTCCTCCAGCGTGTGCGGGCCCGGTTCCAGGCCGACGTTGGTCATCCGCACCATCGGCAGCCGGGCCCACCCGTCGGCGCGGACACTGCCGCCGTAGTCGAGACCGGCCACCGAGGCCGAGTCGCGGCCGGCGAGGACACCCACCCAGCGCCCCTCGCGGACCGCGTCCCGCTTCACCGCCGGGGAGCCCTCGTCGTCGAAGCCGAAGCTGCCAAGCGCGCCCGGGATGGTCGGGTCGATGGTGATCGTCATCAGGTCCGAGCCGTAGCGCAGCGAGCCCAGCTGGGCCAGGTCCAGCCAGGAGGTGCCGGCGAACGCGGCCTCCCAGCCGAGGATCCGGTCCAGCTCGATGGCGTGGCCGACCGACTCGTGGATCTGCAGTGCGAGCTGCTCGCCGCCGAGGATCAGGTCCGTCTCGCCGGCTGGACAGAGCGGCGCGGTCAGCAGCGCGCGGGACTCGTCGGCGATCTCCGCGGCGTGCGCGGTCAGGTCGAGCGACTCCACCAGCTCCCAGCCGGTAGTGCCGTACTGGCCCCGGTAGCTCGGGTAGGACCGGCGTTGTGTCTCGCCGTCGCCGATGGAGGTCGCCGAGATGCCGCCCCCGCACTCCCGGATGCGCTGGTCGATCCGGTGGCCCTCGCTGGAGACGAACCACTTGTCGGTGTCCCAGATCTGGTAGAGCCCCTCGGCGAGGTCGGCCCCGTGGTCGACGATCGCCCTGGTGGCCTCGACGAGCAGGTCGCCCTTGGTCGACAGCGCGACGCCGAGCGGGTCCACCGTGCAGGGGGAAGCCCAGCTCGCCACCGCCGCCGCGCCCGACACCAGGTCGATCGGCGGGCCGGGAACCCGCCCGCTCGCGGCGGCGATCCGCGCGGCACGCCGGCCGGCGTCGCGGGCCGCAGCGTCCGACAGATCGGGTACGGCGTGGAAGCCCCAACTCGATCCGACCAGCGCGCGGACGCCCAGCCCGATGCTCTCGTCCTGGGTCAGCTCCTCGATGTCGCCGTTACGCGCGGACATCGACTCGTAGCGGCGGTGCATGACGCGGGCGTCGGCGTACCGTGCCCCGGCGTCGAGGGCGGCCTGCACAGCGGCGGACGCCGCGTCGAACTCCGTCATGCGCCCGACCCTAGGCGAGCGCACCGACATCCGTCAGGCGAGAAGCTCGTCCGGTCGGATCGACGCCCGTACCGGCTCCGTCAACTCCAACGTCTCACCGGCCTTGGTGACCGATCGCTCGACGTAGTGGGCGCCCTGCCGCTGATAGAGGTGCAATGTCAGCGTCTCCTGCTCGACGAGCAGGTACCACTCGATCCCGGCTGCCGCGTAGTAGTGCATCTTGAGCACCTTGTCGGTAGCCGCGTTGCTCGGAGAGATGATCTCGCAGACCAGCAGGACGTCACGCGCGTCGATCACGAGTACCCGTAGGTCGACCTCGTTGGTGATCACAAGGTCGGGAATGGGGATGCGGCCGGGCCGGAGCCGGATGTTGACGGCTTCCAACACACGGAGCCCGGCCTGGCGTACCGGTGCCCGTAATGCGGCCCGAAGCTCGCCGGAGATGTTCTGGTGAAGAGGGGCGGGTCCTGGGATCACGTGGAGGCTCAAGTCGAAGAGTTCGACGCGATCCTGCGTCTCGCCGAGGGCGAGGTACTCCTCCTCGGTCCACGGGCCCCTGTGGCCGAAAGCCGCCACGGTCATGGTCACCTCCACCTCGTGCGGTCGAATCCTCTCCTGCTCGCTCTCCACATCGTCGCACCTGGCGTCCGAGCGTGGCAGGAACCGGGGTGGTGCCAGCGGGTGGGCGTGGGGTGCTGCGGCGTTGTCGAGTCGTTACGCTGTGGCCCGCTGACAGCGCCGCGGATGTAGCTTATTTTCACCCTCTGGTTTCTGTTGTAGGTTCCCTACATCTCACAGAGGGAGGCGGTCGTGGACAGCCCCGAGTCGACGCCGTCCGGTAATCCGGACCGCCCCGCCGTGCCGGAGCCGCGCTCCGGCGACGGCCCCTACCTGCGGGTCGACGACCTGCGGGTGCACTTCGACACCGAGGACGGCGTGGTCCGCGCGGTCGACGGGGTGTCGTTCACCGTCGAGCGGGGACGGACCCTCGGCATCGTCGGCGAGTCCGGGTCGGGCAAGAGCGTGACCTCGCTGGCCATTCTCGGCCTGCACGACCCGAAGCGCGCCACCGTCACCGGTGAGATCTCCGTCGGAGGCCGCCAGCTGGTCGGCCTGCCGGAGGAGGAGGTTCGCCGGTTGCGGGGCCGTGATGTGGCGATGATCTTTCAGGATCCGTTGTCGGCGTTGCATCCGTACTACTCGGTGGGGCGGCAGGTCGCGGAGGCGTATCGGGTGCATCATCCGGGGGCGGGTCGTCGTGAGGCGCGGCAGCGTGCGGTGGACATGTTGGGTCGGGTGGGGATTCCGCAGCCTGCCCGGCGTTTTGATCAGTATCCGCATGAGTTTTCGGGTGGGATGCGGCAGCGGGCGATGATCGCGATGGCGTTGGTGAATGATCCGGATCTGGTGATCGCTGATGAGCCGACCACGGCGTTGGATGTGACGGTGCAGGCGCAGATTTTGGATCTGTTGGCGGATCTGCAGGCGGAGTTCGGGTCGGCGATCATTTTGATCACCCACGATCTGGGTGTGGTGTCGCAGGTGGCCGATGACATGTTGGTGATGTACGGGGGGCGGGCGGTCGAGTCCGGGAGTGTGGAGCAGGTGTTGCGGCGGCCGCAGCATCCGTACACGTGGGGCCTGTTGTCCAGCGTGCCGTCGTTGCACGGTGACGCCGACGCGGATCTGGTGCCGATCGCGGGTAACCCCCCGAGCCTGATTGATCTGCCGTCGGGGTGTGCGTTTCATCCGCGGTGCCGTTACGCCGGCCGTAACGGTGACCGGTCCCGCACGCAGGTTCCGCAGTTGCGTCCGGCGGGCGCGCCGGGGCATCTGGTGGCCTGTCACCTGCCGGCCGAGGAGCGGACCCGGCTGTACGCCGAGGACGTCGCCCGGGTGGGGGTGGCCCGATGAGCGCCGAGACCGGTGAGCCGCTGGGCGCTGTCGCGCCGGCGCCGCCCAGCGGTGAGCCGCTGCTGCGGGTGCGGGGGTTGAGCAAGCATTTCCCGGTGCGGGAGGGTTTCGGTCGTGCCGGTCTGGTGCGGGCGGTCGACGGGGTGGACTTCGAGGTGCGGGCGGGGGAGACGCTCGGTCTGGTGGGGGAGTCCGGCTGTGGGAAGACGACCACGGGTCGGATGCTGGTGCGGCTGCTGGAGCCGACGGCGGGCAGTATCGAGTTCGCCGG
>NZ_JBFAMU010000425.1:0-4220 GCF_040656655.1 Micromonospora sp. NPDC049799 | reverse complement strand
CGCCCCGAAACCGCGACCGCCGACGACCACCGGGACGTCGGAGCGGCGGCACGCCTCGATCATGCGGTGCGCGTACGGCAGCCGCATCGGCAGCGCGCACGCCAGCGCGACCGCGTGGGCGTCGTGCCGGTGCAGGTACGACACCAGGTGCGCGGCCGGGACACTCGCTCCGAGGAAGGTCACCTGCCAGCCGCGCAGCCGCAGCACCTCGGCCACCAGCCGGGGCGGCAGCGCGTGCCACTCGCCGTCCATGCAGGCCACCACGACCCGCCCCCGCGTCGGACGCGGATTGGCGTGCGCGGCGACCGCCGCCACCACCCGTTCGCTGATGTGGGTGGCGGCGTGCTCCTGGGCGACGCTCCACTCGTTGCGCGCCCACCGCTCCCCCACCTCGGCCTGCGCGGGCGCGACGAGGTCCAGCAGCACCCGCTCGGCGGGCACGCCGCCCTCCAGCAGACCGGTCGCCACCTCGATCGCGGCGTACTCGTCGGCCTCCTCCAGGCAGTGCAGGTAGCCGGACCAGGCGCCGGTCAGGCCGGTCTCGGTGGTCGGAGCACTCACGGGCGCGACTCCCTCGTGTCGGTCGCCGCCGGCTCGGGCACCGCATGCAGATGCCGCGGGACACGCCCACCCGGGCCGGTCGCGCGCAGCGCCAGCACGGCGATGTCGTCGTGGTCCCCGTGCCCCAGCCAGTCACAGGTGACCTGCTCGATCCGCTCGGCCAGGGCCGGCGCCGGCATGCGGTGGCAACCACTCACCAGGCCGACCAGCCGCTCGGGGCCGAACTGCTCCTGCCCGCTCCGGCCGCCGCGCGCCTCGGTCACGCCGTCGCTGTAGAGCAGGCACGTCTCGCCCGCCTCCAGGCGGACCGTCGCCTCGCCGATGCGCGGATCCGGCACGACACCGACCAGCATGCCGCTCAACGGCACCTGCTCGACCTCGCCGGAGTTCCGCAGCACCAGCGGCGGCAGATGGCCACCGCCGGCCAGAGCCAGGGTGAGCCCACCGTCGCGGTGCGGCCTGACGACCCCGAGCACCATGGTGGCGAACCGGCCCCGGTCGTGCGCCTGGGTGGTCTCCAGCAACGCGTCGTTGAGCAGCTTCAGCAGCCGCCCCGGGTGCGACTCGACCCGGTGCAGCGCGTGCAGGCACTGCCGGAGCTGCCCGGTGAAGACGGCCGCCTCGACGCCCTTGCCGGAGACGTCGCCGAGGAAGAACAGCGAGCCGCCGTCGGGCAGCCGGTGGGAGCCGTAGAAGTCCCCGCCGATACGCAACCCCGCCTGCGCGGGCCGGTACGCGGTGCCCCACTGCACGCCGGTCGCCTCGGCCGGCTCCACCGGCACCAGACTGGCCTGGAGCGTGTCGGCGACCTCGGCCTGGTCGCGGTAGAGCATGGCGGTGGTCAGCGCCGCCCCGGCCCGCGCCCCGAAGGCCCGGACGAGATCGATGTCGGCGTCGTCGTACCACCGGGTCGCCCGCCGGGCCACCAGCAGCACCCCGGCCGGCGCGTCCCGGCCGGGCAGCGGCACCACCCGGGCGCACGCCTCGACGGAGGTCAGGCCGGGCAGCCACCCGGCCTCCACGGCCTGCTCGACCAGCCAGTCCACGGCGTGCGGCTCGGAGCCCTGCAGCCCCTCGACGATGGCCGGGGGCAGATCGGGGGCGGCGAGCACGCCGCTGTCGACGGTGGGCGCCTCGTCCTCGCCCCGCGACGCCCGCCACCAGCGGGACCGCCCCGACCGGGGCGCCAGCACCAGCACCGCGACCTCGGCCAGGGTGGGCACGGCCAGCCGGACCACCGCGGAGGCGGCCCGGTCGGGGTGCAGCGGGTTGCCCAGCTTCTCGCCGGCCACGGCGAGGAACGCCGAACGGGCCCGCTCGGCGAGCAGCGCGTCGGCGCGGGAGACGATCTCGGTGACGTCCTCGACGTACCAGCAGGAGCGGGCGGCCGACAACGGGACCCGGCGGGCTCGCAGCCGACGCCCGTGGTGGGTGAAGTCACCGCCGGCGCCGAGCCCGGCGACACCGGCCGCCGCCAGCAGCTCACCCGGAACGACCTCCGGAAGCAGCCGCTCGGCGACCGGGCTGAGGTGGCGGACGACGCCGTCGGCGTCGCAGATGACGAGGCCCTCCCGGAAGTGCTCGACGACCTCGGACCAGTCCGGTGCGGCGTGGCCGCGGTCCGGGGCGAGGGCGGGCAGGGCGGCGGAGCGAGCCGGGGCGTCGACGGGCCACGCCGGGGCCCGCGCGGCACTCGGCGTGGAGATCCTTCCGTCGCCCGGGTCCTGACCCCTGACGTCGGCAGCAGTCACCAGCTGAGCCCCACTCCTTGTCGACACCTGCAACGCGCCGGACACGGCGCTCGTGGTCACGTCTCTTCGACCCACCCTACGCCGGTGTGCCGGTTCCGCCACCCCACGCCCTCGCGGGTGGATGGCCGCACACCGGGCGGGTCCGGACGGGCGTTGTTACGATCCTCTCGGCCCCTGCCCGAGCGGCCGCCTGCGGAAAGGCGTTGAACGTGTCACCCCATGGGAGGAAGGCGGAGACGGTGCCGCTGATCATGTCCGTCGATCGGTCGGATCCGGACGCCCCCCTCATCATGGTCGGTGGCGACCTGGCCTACACCACGGCCGCACCGCTGCGGTACGAGGTCGAGCGGGCGCTCGCCGACGCGCCTGCGGTGCTCGTCCTGGACTTCGCCGGACTGGAGTTCATCGACAGCACCGGCCTCGGCGTCATCGTGCACGCCTGGCGTGAGGGGCAGCAGGCCGGCACCGCCATCGAGTTGCGCGCGGTCCCCCGCTTCCTGGAGACGATCCTGAACATGACGGGCGTCATGGGCCTGCTGGCCCGCCCGATGGGCGACGCGCACAGCGCAATGCGCGTGCAACGTCAGGCCTGAGCGTTGCGTCGGCGGGCCGCCGGCACCACCTCGCGGGCCCGGTAGGGATCGCCGTGCTCCCCGCTGTTTGCCATCCGCCGTCGTGCTGGGAACATGGAGTCATGGCGCACCAGCTGTTGACCATCGAGGTGACCCGGCTCGGCGCCGGGCACGCCCGGCTGCGGCTGACCGGAGACCTGGACTACGACACCGCGCCGGAGCTCATCGACGCGGTGGCCGAGCTGCGCCGGGACGGCTGCCACGACCTGGTGATCGACCTCACGGGCGTCGGGCTCTGCGACTCGTCCGGCCTCAGTGCGTTCGTGGTGGTGCACCGCGCCGGCACCGGCCCGGTGCGCCTGACGGGCGTCAGCTCGCAGCTTCAGCAGCTCCTCGACCGCACTGGCCTCGTCGAGCTGCTCGCCGTCGATCCCAGCGCGGACGGCGGCCTGCGCGAGGCCGGCTGACCCGGACGCGCCCCGATCCACCCGACGTCATCGCTGTCGTCTCCGCACGGGGGGGAGCCCACCCACACCGCCGGGAACCAGCCTGCGGCCCGGACCGGGGGGTGGCCCCCGACCCTGGGACCAGGGGTCGGGGGCCGGAGTGTGGTTCAGGGCGCGGTGACCGGTTGCAGTCGAGGTCCGGTCGTCCGCTGCTGCTCGGTCCGGAGAGGTTCGGCGTCATCCGGTGAGCCGGAATCCGGTGTCTGGAAGAGATAGCGGACGAACTCCCCACCCGCCTCGTTGTCGTCCGCGCCCGGCCACTGGCCGATACAGTCCACGCCGATCACCTCACGGCCAGTGCCGTCCGCGTCCTCCAGCAGCGCCCACAGGCTGACCGCGTAACTGCGGGTGTCCTCGGGTGAGAGCCGCCAGCGGGCGTACCAGCCGGGTCGGGCGGGAACGATCTCGACGATCCTCTTCATCGACCTTTCCTTCCGCGTACATCGGAAGTTCCCCGGTCCATCGCCATCGTGGGCCGCCTCCGGGTGACGCCCCCTCACCCGCCCGGGATGAAGCTTCCGGACACCGTCGGCACCCCGCCGTCGACCCGTCCGGCCCGTTACTTCCCCGGCCTCGACGGGAAGGCGACCGACGGACGTACGCACGCTCAGCCGAAGCGAGGTGTCACCATGCGCAAGCAGATGGAGGGCGACAACCAGCGCCGTCGGGCCCTGGCCCGCGAGGCGCGGGAACGTGGCATGCAGGCCAGCGAGACCGGTGCCAGCCTGAGCGCCTCCAAGCAGCTCACCCACCTCGACAAGGGCCGGCGCATCGGCCCGGCCCCGGCCGGCCAACGTCGCAAGCCGGACGCCACCCGGGGCGGGCCCGCG